>NZ_CEEDEA010000012.1:0-158237 GCF_979253755.1 Methylobacterium sp. AC315 | reverse complement strand
ATCGGGGAGAAGCAGTCTGGCCATGCCAAACCAACGCTGAAAACCAAGCTCGGTGCCGTTCTGTTAGGCGTTCTTAGTTCTGAATGAGGACGGCGCATCAGGCGCCGTCCTACCTATTCCCGCGCGACGACGGGCCGCCCGAAGCTCACATGATTGTGCCCGGCCCGACAGGGTCACCGGGCATGATATCGGGTCCAGCAGGATCGCCGGGGACAGGGTCAGGCGGCGGCTGCGGCGACGGAGGATCACCCGGCGTTGGGTCGGTCGGAGGCGGTTCGCCGGGGTATGGGAGATCAGGGCCGCCGGGGTCGGGAATACCTGGGTTGGCCATGCCTTTTGTCCTCTTGGCGCTGGGCCGCGATCGAGGCCGCCATCACGCAAATCGGGAAATGGTGTCGAACGGTCTTGGTTGCATTTGGAAAGCGCTCGACCATCGCGACGAGCGCGCCTTTAGGAAATTCGCGAAGGTCGCCCGACCCCGATCCCGCAAGCCTTGATCCTGTTCCGCTGATTGGCAGATACGTCGATGCGCTGATGATGCTCCAAGCGCGCTAAGAAGCCCGCTCGCAGCCATCGCCAGTGTGTCGGCTTCCCCTATCGTCGAAGGTCTCGATCGCCACCCTAAGCGCTCCAATTTCGCGAGGCATCGCACCGCGGCCGCGGTTGATCTTCCTCGTGAAGCGGACGTGGAAGATCTCAACGAACAGGCGCAGTCCGAGAGCAGCGCGCCGAACAAGGTGTGGATCAGCGTCGAAGCGCCACCCCTTCCGCAAATGGGCTGAAGTTATTCGATCAAACTCGAATTGCATCACAAGGTGCGGTCGCGATCGGCGCAGATTATCACCCTACCTTAATCTCAGTTCTTGTAATTTTGACTGAGATTTAGCTGCATCTATGCCGGGGTCACGCTTCGGGCGCCGATCCACCGTCATGCATGGGGCTGGATTTGCAGGGCCTGCTTCAGACCTGCATCAGGCGGATGTTGTTGGTGGTGCCGCTGACGTGGAACGGGATGCCTGCGGTGACGACGATGATGTCGTTCGCCTTGGCGAACCCCTCGTCCTGAGCGTGGTGACACGCCTTCGTCGTCATCTCCTCGTAGGAGTCCACATCGCCCGTGTGCACGCTGTGGGCGCCCCACAGCAGGCATAGACGCCGCGAGGTCGCGAGGCTCGGGGTCAGCGCCAGGATCGGCGGTTCGGGGCGCTTGCGCGCCACACGCGCCGCGGTGGTGCCGCTCGCCGTATAAGCCACGATCGCCTTGGCGTGCACGGCCTCGGCGAGCGTCGCGGTCGCGGTGGCCACCGCGTGCGGCGGCGTCTCCTCCTCGCCGGGATCGGTGGCCGCCATGATCGAGTGGTAGAGCTTGTGCCCCTCCACGCTGCGGATGATCCGGTCCATCATCGACACGGCCTCGACCGGGTAGCTCCCCGTGGCCGACTCCGCCGAGAGCATCACGGCGTCCGCCCCGTCGTAGATCGCGGTCGCCACGTCCGAAGCTTCCGCTCGCGTCGGCGCAGGGGCATTGACCATCGAGTCCAGCATCTGCGTGGCCACGATCACCGGCTTCACCGCAAGCCGACAGGCGCGGATCAACTCCTTCTGACGGCCCGGCACGTCCTCGTGGGGGATCTCGACGCCGAGATCACCGCGGGCGACCATGACGGCGTCGGAGAGCCGGATGATGTCGTCGATCCGCTCCAGCGCCTGCGGCTTCTCGATCTTCGACATTATCCCGGCCCGATCGCCGATCAGGCCGCGCGCCTCAATTACATCCGAGGGCTTCTGCACGAAGGATAGGGCGACCCAGTCAATGCCGAGGTCCAGCCCGAAGGCGAGGTCCGCGCGATCCTTGGCCGTCAGCGGCGAGAGATCGAGCAGGGTGCCGGGCAGGTTGACGCCCTTGCGGTTCGAGATCACCCCGCCCGTGACGACCTCAGCGGTGATGGTGGCAGTCTCCAGCCCGACGACGCGCACGCGCACCCGCCCGTCGTCGATGAGAAGCTCCTGGCCCGGCACGAGGGCGGCGAAGATCTCCGGGTGGTGGAGCGGGATCGCCTGCTTGTCGCCATCCGCTCCCTTCAGCACGAAGCGGACGCTCTCGCCCACCGTCAGGTCGAGGCGACCGTCCTTGACCGTACCCACGCGGATCTTCGGTCCTTGTAGATCCTGAAGAATGCCAATTGGCCGACCGACTTCCTTCTCCAGGGCGCGGATCGCGGCGTGGACCTTGGCATGGTCATCCTGGGTGCCGTGGCTGAAGTTCAGCCGGAAGGTATCGACACCTGCCAGGAATAGGGACTTCAGCCGGTCGGGAGCGGAACTGGCCGGACCCACAGTAGCGACGATCTTGGCGTGGCGGTGACGGCGCATGGGCAGTTCGGCCAAGAACGGCCGCCTCTGTTCCGGGGGGCGTATCAGGCGATCAGGAGCGAGCGAAAGTAGTTGACGCTGAGCCCGGAGACCTCACCCACTGAGCGGCATCGATGGCTTTCGCCATCGATGCCGCAGATTTTCCGGCTCGACCGACAACCATACGATCATCCGACATCTCCGGGAGATGTCGGATGAGGCAAACGGAGGGATCGGCCGCCGCCACGGCGGCTGCAAACAGCCGCCGGAGAAAATCGCCGGGTTCGGTGACGATCCGGTTCTACTCGTTGTCGCCCTTCACGGCGGCGATCACCGCGTCCGTGACCTGACGGGTGGTGGCCGTGCCGCCGAGATCGGGTGTGTGCAGGCTCGGATCAGCAGTGACGCGTTCAACCGCGCGCATCAGCCGTTCGGCCGCGGGCTTCTCGCCGAGGTGTTCCAGCATCTGGCATGCGGTCCAGAAGGTCGCGATCGGGTTGGCGATGCCCTTGCCGGTGATGTCGAAGGCCGAGCCGTGGATCGGCTCGAACATAGACGGGAACGTGCGCTCGGGATTGATGTTGGCGGTGGGCGCGATGCCAAGCGATCCCGCCAGAGCCGCCGCGAGATCCGACAGGATGTCGGCGTGCAGGTTCGTCGCCACGATCGTATCGAGAGTCTGGGGCTTCATCGTCATGCGCATGGTCATCGCATCGACCAACATCTTGTCCCAGGTCACGTCCGGGAAGTCGGCAGCAACCTCGGCGGCTATCTCATCCCACATCACCATGGCGTGGCGCTGCGCGTTCGACTTGGTCACGACCGTGAGTAGCTTGCGCGGGCGAGACTGGGCGAGCTTGAACGCGTAGCGGATGATGCGATCGACGCCCGAGCGGGTCATCATAGACACGTCGGTGGCGACCTCGTTCGGGTGACCCTGGTGAACGCGTCCGCCGACGCCCGCGTACTCGCCCTCGGAGTTCTCACGGACGATCACCCAGTCGAGTTCCGGCCCGGTGACGTGGCGCAGGGGGCTGGTAATGCCCGGCAGGATGCGGGTCGGTCGGACGTTGGCGTACTGGTCGAACGGTTGGCAGATGGCCAACCGCAGACCCCACAAGGTGATGTGGTCGGGTACGTCCGGCGCGCCGACTGCGCCGAAGAAGATCGCGTCGTGGTTACGGATCTGCTCGCGTCCATCCGCAGGCATCATAACACCGTGCTTCTTGTAGTAGTCCGAGCCCCAGTCGAAGTGATCGAACTTGAACTTGAACGTTCCGTTCTTCTCGGCCAGGGCATCGAGTACCTCGATGCCTGCCGCGATCACCTCAATGCCGATGCCGTCCGCGGGAATGGCGGCGATGTTGTAGGTCTGTGTCATGACGGGTCTCCGTGAGTTTGAGAGGGTCTAGGAACGGGGAAGGTTCAGCGGGCGACGGCGCCCGTGGGTTCGGCACGCCGCCCCGCGCGAGCAACTAGGAGGGTGACGACGGCGGAGAGGACGAGCAGCCCGGCGACGAAGATCAGGCCGCCCGTGAAGCTGCCGGTCCGATCCTTGATCCATCCGATCGCCCAGGGGCCGACGAAGCCGCCGAGGTTGCCGATCGAGTTGATCGTGGCGATGCCCACCGCCGCGGCCGAACCAGACAGGAACATCGTCGGCATGGCCCAGAGCGGTGGCTTGGCCGAACTGATGCCGATGTTGACGAGGGTGAGGGCCGCGACGACCGCAATGGTCGAGGATGCTCCCCCGGCCAGCATCAGACCCGCTGCCGCGACGAGGCAAGCGATGACCACGTGCCACGTGCGCTCGCGTGTCTTGTCGGAGTGCCGCGCCCACAGGATCATGGCGATAATCGCGATGGTTGGCGGAACGCCGTTGAGGAAGCCGACCGCCATCGTGGACAAGCCGAAGCTCTTGATGATCTGCGGCGCCCAGATGCCGAGCGTGTACAGACCGGCCGAGGTGCCGAAGTAGATCAGCGCGAGCGCCAGGACGCGGGGGTCGCACATACCCGCTACGATCCCGTGCTTGGCGACCACCTTCTTGCGCGCATGTTCCTCGTTCATCTCGGAGACCAGCCACGTGCGCTGATCGTCCGGGAGCCACTTCGCCTTCTCGGGCCGGTCGGTCATGTAGAAAAGCACGATCACGCCGAGGATGACGGCCGGAACGGCCTCGATGATGAACATCCACTGCCAACCGTGCAGACCGAGGATGCCCTCCATCTCTAGTAGCGCGCTCGACAGCGGCGAGCCGAGCACAACTGAGATCGGTGCTGCGGCCATGAACAGGGAAACGACGCCCGCCCTGTAGCGGATCGGGAACCAGTAGCTCAAGTAAAGGATGATTCCGGGGAAGAAGCCCGCCTCCGCCGCGCCGAGCAGGAACCGGAGGGTGTAGAAGCTGTACTCGCCCTGCACGAAGGCAAACGCAAACGAGATGATCCCCCAAGTGATCATCACGCGGGCAATCCAGAGCCGCGCACCGACCTTGTCGAGGACCATGTTCGAGGGAACCTCGAACAGGAAATAACCGAAGAAAAATATCCCTGCTCCAAAGCCGAATACGGCTGACGTGAAGCCGAGATCCTTGTTCATCGTCAGTGCGGCGAACCCGATGTTCACTCGATCGATGAAGGCGATGAAGTAGAGCAGGCAGATGAAGGGGACCAAGCGCCATGAGACCCGGCGCATGGTCGCCTTTTCAAGCGACGCGTCCATCGTTTCCTCCTGCCGCCGGGTTGCTCCGTTGATCCTGGAGCGCCATCTTCCATGCAAGCTAGAATACGGTTAGGAGCGTCAGGTATCGGTGTCAATCCCTGTTCCTCAGCAGGCATGGAAGATGATAGGCATGCTGCGACGGGGGAGGCGAAGAATGGCGCGAGCGCGAGCCGAAGTACGGCCAGACACGGAAGAGACCGAGAAAAAGACCTCGCTCGTCGATGACGCCTATGCTGCCATGCGTGCTGCGATACGCGATGCCAGCTTCGCGCCGGGCTACCAAGCGTCAGAGCAGGAAATCGCGTTGCGATTGGGCATGAGCCGCACCCCCGTGCACGAGGCCGCGATCCGCCTGCAAGAGGACGGTCTGGTGCGTGTGCTGCCGCGCAAGGGCATTCTGATCCTGGCGCTCGCGCCAGATGATGTGCGCGAGATCTACGACGTACTCATCGGCATCGAAGGACGTGCGGCAGAACTTGTTGCTGCGCTGCCGGTGGTCGAGCGGCTTGCCGCCGTGCGTGTCCTCGATGTCCACACGGACGCCATGGAGGGCGCGCACAAGAGTGGGGACTTGCCAGCGTGGGGCGAGGCGGACGGAGCGTTTCACGCGGCGCTGATCGAGCACGCGCGCAACGGCCGGATAAGCCGGATCATCCAGGCGGTGAACGACCAGTCCCACCGCGCCCGAATGCTAACGCTCAACCTCCGCAGGGGGCTTGATGCCTCGATCATTGAGCACCGCAAGCTGGTTGTGGCCATTCGCGCAGGCAAACCCGTCGAAGCGCTGGAGGCCGCACGCCTGCACCGTATCCGCGCACGGGACGAGCTACTGCCGATCCTGAAGAATTACGGACTGAAGCACCTTTGAGGACGATACCGGCGAACCGGAAAGCGTGACGATTCTCGGTCAGTGGGGAGAAATCCCGGAGACTTCGCCGAGAGCCTGCCGGGATAATCTCGGTCTCAGTGCCGAAGGGGATGGATCAACTCTACAGGACTCGCATCGCGGGTGCGTCTTCGCGCAGGACATACCCGCGGCCCCAGACGGTCTCGATGTAGTTCTTGCCCTGGCTGGCGTTGGCGAGCTTCTCCCGCAGCTTGCAGAAGAACACGTCCATGATCATCAACTCGGTCTCGTTCATGCGACCGTGAAAACTACGCGGCCAAAAGCGATCGCGAACAAGAGCGTTGCGCTCACCATCCTTGTGCTGCCAGCCAGTCGTCGAACGCCTTCTGGTCGGTCTCGTACTCGAAGTCGAAGTACACCCGGTCGAGGCGGGCATGACGCACGCGTTCGACAATGAGCCGACGCCATTTGCCCCTGGCGTCGGCTTCACACCACTGCGCGGCGTATTGGTGGCGATCGTTCTGTGACCGGGAATTTAGGTCCAGTACCATCGCTGTAGAGGCGGCGGTGGCGAAGTTGTTACGCGCGATCATCGCCTTGAAGTGAGGATCAGAACGTAAGCGGGCGATCATGCGCCGGATGCTCTCGATATTTCGAATAGCCATCACGAGCACCGCGCATCGATCGAACGACGTGACAGTAGATCGACGACGTGAAGATCGCGGAGGATTTCAGCATCATATGCCTGCACGCGGTCGCGAAGTTCTCCGGTGAGAAGTGTACCGGCCTCGGCCAGCCGCATGCGGATCCGCTGGATTGTCCGCGGCGAAACCCTCGCCATCGCCCCATCACGCCGGGTATAATCATGGAGATATCCGGGACCGCGGTTGCACCAGGATCGCGAGAATTGCTCGTGTGACGAAGCCAAACCTACTGACTTCATATCATCGAATAGACGTAATAGTTGAAAACCGTACATGGAAATTTCCTTGGGTGGGATCTCGGAGATATCCCTCCATGTACTTATACATGAGCGCCGATCACGACGATCAAATATCCGTCCAATACGATGGACCGGAGCGTTTTAGACCAACAAATGACGGCACCGGTACATCGTAGAAGCTGATAACGGCCACGCCCGATCCGAAGACGAACCGAACGACCACGCCGTGAGAGGTTCAAGCGGCATCTTCCATTAGGCCGGACAGCGGGAACGCATCAGGCGGTTCCTCGATCTTCTTGAACTCCAAGATCTCGCTCACGCTTAGCGATCTTGGCAACGGTAGCCCGGCTGCATCCGGTCGCGGCTTGAATTTCCGACCAAGACATCTTCTTCTTCAGCATCATAGCGATGCTGGAGTTGCGCTTCGCGTCTTCGGCGCGGCCCTTGTAGCGGCCCTCAGCCTTCGCCTTAGCTTGTCCTTGAGCTTGACGCCGTCGCCGGTCCTCGAAGTCCTTCCGGGAGATCGCCGCCAACATATCGAGAAGCATGGCGTTGATGGCGGCGAACATGCGGGTGGTGAACTCGTCCGTGTTCTGGGAAATCATCGACCAGGATGTCGGAAGGTCGAGCGCTACCACCCGCACGTGTCGGTTCGAGATCTCGACCTTCAAAGTCTCCCAGTCGTCGGCGGTGAGACGCGACAGCCGGTCCACCTGCTCAATTAGTAATACGTCGCCGGGATGCGCATCTCGCAACAGGCGGAAGAGTTCGGGCCGGGCGAGCTTCGCGCCCGACTCGTTCTCGACATACCATGCGGCAATGCGCAGGCCACGTTCGTGGGCGAAACCTTCGAGAGCACCGCGGGCACGCTCGGCATCCTGGTGGACGGCTGACGCGCGCATGTAGGCCCGGACGTGCATCTACCATCCATCAGTTCACTTAGGATGGTTCAATGATGACCGGTTCAATTTGAATGGTCAAGTTGATGATTTCTAGCCGTCGCCCGGCTGGTTCAGGAGCGGCATACGAAATAAGACCTGCACGCCATGCAGGAACGCGACGGAGCAGCCAGGATGCCGTCACGTCGCCGATCCAGCTTAACCATTCGCTAACCATGTTCCGAGATATTTCAACCGAAGGTTGAGGGGGATACGGGCGAATGGTTGTGGTTGTTGGATGCTGCGCCTGCCTCGTCGCGACCGCGCTTGTGGCGATGGTGAATTTCGCTGAGACCGGTGTTCCGCACCTCGAATGGGACAATGCGGGGCAGGGCACCGATATCTGAGTGGCGGGAGGCCGGGGCGCATCCCACAAGCAATCATTTCTGGCTGTGGGATCGGGCAGTTGCCGAACCGTATGACCGGAAGTAATCTCGGCGGCGTCGCGAAAAACGACCGCCCGGCCTAGGGCTGTCGAATACATGTCATCCGCGCGCCTCGCGCGGGTCGGCCAGCGTCTCCAAAGCAACCGCCCGACGACCTCGGGCAACCGTGGTGATCGGCACGCAGAGGTGCTGATCGCATACGGTCGCAGGAGCGCACCCATGCGACAGTCGATCATAATCCTCGGCGCGGGCCTCGGCGGCCTCGTGCTGGCCCGCGTCCTCCATCTCCACGGGATCACGGCGGCGATCTACGAAGCCGAACCATCGGTCGATGCGAGAGCCCAGGGCGGCCTGCTCGACATCCACGAGCACACCGGACAGATCGCCTTGAGGGCTGCGGGTCTCCACGACGACTTCCTCCGCCTTGTGCGCCCTGGCGAAAACGCCAAGCGCGTCGTCGATCAGGGCGGCGATATCCTGTTCGACCTGCCCGGCGACCTCGTGGGTCATCGGCCCGAAGTCGATCGCGGTGACCTGCGGCGGATGCTGATCACCTCGTTCCCCGCGGAGACGATCCGCTGGGGCCACATGGCGATCACGGTCACCGCGTGCGGGAATGGGCGGCATGCGGTCGCCTTCACGAACGGCGCGACGATCACAGCCGACCTGCTCGTGGGCGCGGACGGGGCGTGGTCGAAGGTTCGTCCCCTGCTCTCGTGGGAGAGGCCCGCCTACGCGGGTGTCTCGTTCGTCGAGACGACCGTCCGCGACGGCGACACGCGCCTCAAGGCCAGCGCGGACGCGATCGGCGGTGGCACGCTCATGGCCGTGGCACCGGGCCAGGGCATCCTAGCTCACAGGCATGCAGATGGACGGCTGCACACCTACACAGCACCGAACAGGCCGGAGTCTTGGTTCGATGCCATGGACTTCTGTAACGTGGAGGCTGCCCTGGCCCACGTTGCGGCGGAGTTCGTGGGGTGGGCGCCGCACCTGACGGCCCTCATTACGACCCACGACGCCAATCCCATCCTTCGTCCCATCCACGCGCTTCCAGTCGGCCACCGCTGGGACCGTGTGCCCGGCCTGACCGTGCTGGGTGACGCGGCGCACCTGATGTCGCCGTTCGCGGGCGAGGGGGCGAACCTTGCCCTCTACGACGGTGCGGAACTCGCCAAGGCGATCGTTGAAGCACCCGACGACATCGGAACGGCGCTCGCCGCATACGAGTACGACCTGTTCCCCCGCAGCGCCCGGATCGCCGATGCGTCTGCGCAGAACCTCATGCAGTTCTTCGGCGCTGGCGCACCTCACAGCATGGTCGCGATGCTCGCTCCCATGCTTCCGTGAGCGTCCACTACGAGTCGGATGCAGTGGTAGAGAATGGTCTGGTGAAGTGTGAGATCCATCAGCGCCTCCCCATGAACTTCCAGCCGACGAAGAACCCGACCGCGAAGGCGATCATCCGCATCGAGATCCAGGCCAGCGGGCGACAGCAGGCGTAGGCGATCACGACCATCGAGATCAGCGTCATCAACGACGAAGCCTCTCGATCCTGTCGAAGGCCGCCGACGCAGTGGCGAACTGGGCCGACATCCTGATCTTGTCCTGCTCCGCCGCGCGATCGGGATGCAGATGCGCCAGCAGTGCGCGCCGGGCGGCGACTACCACGACATCTTCCGCCGTCACCGTCAGCCCGACGACCGAGTACACCGCTTCTCGTTCCTCGATATCCTCAGCCTCGGCGATCCTGGTCTGAAGCGTGGAGATCCAGGCGCGAGCGGTCTCAAGCTGGTGCTGGAGCGCTTCGATCCGGAGGACCGCCTCGTGGTAGTCGGCTTGGAGGCGTTCGTACTTGTGCGCGACATCTGGATGTTGGTCTCCTTCGTGAAGAAGAGCATCTACCAGCCGCAGAACGCACCGTGCCTTGATGGCATACTCCTCCAGGAGGGGACGGAGTGCTTCGAGACGATCATTTTCGAGATCGGCGTTCCAGTCCATCATCGGACGCCCATATCAAGCCGCCTCGTCAAGAAGCTGCTCCAGGTCCTGTGCGACCTCCAGCATTTCGACACCCCAGCCCGCGTCATTGTCTGGCTCGACGAGGGTGTGCTCGTTGAGCAGCCGCGCTGCCGCAACGACCGGCTCGTGTTCTCTGGGAGCATGCGCCAGTAGGGCTATCCCGCAGGCGGAGAGCTTCCTCCGGACGATCTGAGCCCGTTCGGGGTGTACGCGCCGGTTACCAGCCGCGTAGATCTTCTCCAGCAAGAAGCCTTGGTCGGTGTGGCGGAGTTCGGCGATCAGGCCGGGAGTACCACGCCGTCCGGGCTTGAACTCCACGTAGGCAGCGGAGCCGAGGAAGACCTCGTTGATCCTCGTGGCCAAGCAATTTCTGTAACGCCGTCCTGCGTCAGCAAGCGCTGCGGCACTGTCGAGGGCGATCAGCGTCGGGTCGTCATGGAGATCAAGTTCGACTGGGGGGATGTCGAAGCGCGCGGCCCAGTACCGGATCAGATCACCGCGATGACCGCCCGGCTTAAGCCGACACAGGCTTGCCCGAATTGCATCGTCGGTGGCACCGGAACATCTCGCCCTGATGTACGAGAGCGCATCCTGAATCTCTGCAACTTGGCGAACTTCGTAGAGGCACCCGACCAGTGCCGGGTGAAGGAGAACAGGGTCAAGGGCATCGACGACCTGGATCTGTGCACCAACAAGGTTACCGGCGATCTGGCCTAAGACCTTTACACGCTGCCGGTCGGCCGGATCCTTCGAGAGGTACATGCGAGCACAGTCGTAGTAGACACGAGGCTCTCCGATCGGATCAGGCCCAAATCGCCGAAGGGTTCCGAGCAGACCAACCGGTGGACCGGCAAGTATCGTCCTGACCAGATCACGAGGTCGGCGGACAGAGAGGATCGTTTGACCGATGACCGTCGCGGAAGTCGCGGCTCCAAATTTCGGCGTGATCGCCGAGGAGCGCAGGTGGCTGGCGATCTCATCGATGCCGAGGATCTCGACGAGCGCCAAGACGAGAAACATCGCCTGCCGCCGCTGTGCTCCGAAGCAGAAACTTGCCGCCAGTAGGCGCGGATTAAACCGATCGAGATCCATAACTCGAGCAAGCGCCCAGCCGGTGTAGGGTCTGGCCGGTGGCCTTCTATCCCGAGTCGTCAGATCAGCTTCTTGGGATAGCAGCATTGCCTATGGATAACATGATATCGGACTAAAATCGAGAACATACCCCTTGGTGAGACGCTGCGGTCTATTGCGTAGATCGCTTGTTGCGGCTGTCAGGCAACGTACTTGCTCTGAACGAGTTTCAGATTTAATTCGCTTCAGTGGGAACATCGGCCGTTAGGGTAAAGGCGTTCGGCGGCATGCAGAACACTCTGCCGAAGATCGACCGCGGGGCGATCTTCTCGGATCTTCTACGACGGCAGGTTCTACGTCGTGAAGCACGCTTGCCGCTGTTAGATGTTCGCGCTGAGTACCATCGGGCCGTCGAGCAAGCGCTCTGGCGGCGCCACGTCGAACTAAATCACGAACGCGTCCGGGCAGCCGTTTTGGCGCAGCTTCGTGCCAAGCATGGCGAACGATTTGGCGGAAGTTGGGGAGGGCGTATGGCGGTCTCGCTTCTGGCGCAGCAGGCGTTGCAGAACAGCTTCAGAAACCAGTGATGGGACAACTGTGAGTGGGAAACTGCGCTATGGGTCAGCCGCTCAAATCTTCGGCTGTCGCCGCCTGCTAACGCTGGAAAAAGCGTTCGACCATCTCGTCGTGCAGAGGAAAGGCGGTGCGCACTGGCTCGTGAATTACGACCACTTCCAGCACTTCGCCATCGTGGGCGAACGAGCCTTCATGTTCGACGGGCCGCGCTTGCCCAAACAGGAGATTCTGCCGTCGATCTGGTGTCGTCACGACTGTAAGCAGCCTCAGGCGATCGGTCTCGATGCGCACGCCGGTTTCCTCGAAGACCTCACGCGCGCCTGCCTCCTGCCATGTCTCTCCGCGCATCTGATAGCCGCCGGGCAACGCGAGTTCGCCATGCCCGTCTGCAACACCGCGGCGGATCATCAGAAGGCCGCCTCGGATCGGCACGAGGACAACGACGACAGTCGGTGTGTTGTCATAGTTGTCCATGATTAGGCGCCCTGCCGAACGGGAGACGTTCTACGCGGCGATAGGTTCAGCAATAGACGAGGTCGCAGGGTCGCAAGCTCTCTCGACGCTGCTTCCGCCGAACATGCGCCGGAACAGTTCCGCAGGTGTCCTCGAAAGGCCGTCCCCATCTGCGATCCGCACATCGGCCTTGCCTGATGCGCTCAGGCTCATGCCCTGAGAGATCGCATTCAGGAGTGAGGTGTGGTGGAAGATAGTCTCGCTCGACTGTGTGCGGGCGATGACAGTGAAGTTCACGGGCGATAATCCTGATGCGGGTTCGCTACGCGACCGTTGGCACGCTTCACAAACCCTGATTGCAAAAACGATTAAGGGCTGAGCCCTGTCGTGAGACGACGGCCGACCGGCATGCGTCTTCGCCCGCAATATCGACTTGTGGTTGACGGAATCTTGTCTGTGGTGGGGCGCGGTGACAGAAGCTGGCCGATGATGAAAATCGAGCCTCTGCCCGCGTGGTCGCTTCTCACGCGGTCCGGTGTTGCGGGACTGCTCGCGCGGCCTGACGGCGGCCCACCTCCTGCAATTCGGTTGGGGCCGAATCTCGACGCGATCAGCGCGGCCGAGATGCCGTTGCTGGCGACGCTGCGCCTCATGATCGCCCAAGCCCAAGCCCAAGCGAACAGCGGCCTGACGCTGACTGCCAAACATGCCCTATCGCGCGCCGACACACGCGCCCTGTTCGATAATCTCGTCTGGCCAGACTACGACAAGACTGAGGTGCTGGCCGTCAACAAGGTCCTCAACGAGGCCGACGTGATGCCGATCGAGACCACCCGCCTGATCGCACAGGCGGCCAAAATCTTCCGCCGCCGTGAGCGCAAACTGCTCGCCACCAAGGTCGGGCAGGATCTCGCGTTGGAGGACCGGAGCGTCGAACTCTTCCGGCGGTTGTTCGCGCTGGTGTTCTGGCGGCTCGACCTCGGCTCGCTGGACCGCGTGCCGATCAATGGCTGGCCGCAGGATCACGTTGGCCTCGTGCTCTGGTGTCTGTCGGCGGCGGCACGTGAGTGGAGCAGCGTCGGGGATCTGCTGCCGGTCTGCACCGTGCTTGATGCGGCAGCGGAAGAGACGGCACCCGACTTCCTCGCCTTCGCTTTCGAGGGCCGGATTCTGCGGCCGTTGACATGGTTCGGCCTGCTGGAGACGCGCAGGGTCGGTGAGCCGGGATCCTTCGCGTGGCGCTATGTGCGCGAGTACCGCACGGCCCCGCTGTTCGATCGGGCGCTCGCGTTCGAGGCGGAGGTCTCTCAACCTACCGGGTCGAGGCACTGAGCCGTGGCGCTCATGGTGCGGGCGCTTCATTGCAAAGATGGCCGCCCAACAAGGCGCATCGAAGGGCCGGGCGAGGTCGCTTGATCCAACCCGGCCTTACATCGCTCACTCAGCCAGTTCGCGCATCACCTTGATCAGATCCGATTTCCCCTCAAAACCGATGCCTGGAAGCTCCGGCATGACGATGTGCCCGTTCTCGACCTTCACACCGTCCGGGAACCCGCCGTAGGGCTGGAACAGGTCTGGGTAACTCTCGTTGCCGCCGAGCCCCAGCCCGGCGGCGATGTTGAGCGACATCTGGTGCCCACCGTGCGGGATGCAGCGCGAGGGCGACCAGCCGAACTGCGCAAGAACTTCCAAGGTGCGCAGGTACTCGACCAAGCCGTAGGACAAGGCGCAGTCGAACTGGAGGTAGTCCCGGTCCGGCCGCATGCCGCCGTAGCGCAGGAGGTTGCGTGCGTCTTGGTGCGAGAACAGGTTCTCGCCGGTCGCCATCGGTCCGGGATAGAACTCGGAGATGGCGGCCTGGAGCGCATAATCGAGCGGGTCTCCGATCTCCTCGTACCAGAACAGCGGATACTGCCGCAGCATCTTCGCGTAGGCGATACCGGTCTCCAGGTCGAAGCGGCCGTTCGCGTCCACCGCAAGCTGCGCTTGCGAGCCGATCTCCTTGAGAACTTCTTCGATTCGGCGCTGATCCTCCTCAATCGGCGCACCGCCGATCTTCATCTTGACCACGCTGTAGCCGCGGTCGAGATACCCGCGCATCTCCTTGCGCAGGGCGCTGTAGTCCTTGCCGGGGTAGTAGTACCCACCCGCCGCGTAGACGAAGACGCGGGGATTCGCCTCGACGCCCTTCTGCTCGGCGAGCATCCGGAACAGCGGCTTGCCCGCGATCTTGGCCGTGGCATCCCAGATCGCCATGTCGAGGGTGCCGATAGCCACCGAGCGCTCCCCATGACCGCCGGGCTTCTCGTTGGTCATCATCGCCGCCCAGAGCTTGTGAGGGCAGAGGTTGTCGCCCGCCTCATTCAGAACGCTCTTGGGGTCGGCCTCCAAGAGGCGGCCCTTGAACCGCTCGCGGATCAGGCCGCCCTGACCATAGCGGCCGTTGGAGTTGAAGCCGTAGCCCACGACCCGGCGGCCATCACGCTCCACATCGGTGACCACCGCAACGAGGCTGGCGGTCATCTTCGTGAAGTCGATGTAGGCGTTGCGGATGGGGGATGAGATCGGCTTGGTGATTTCGCAAACGTCAACGATGTGCATGGTCGTTCTCCTGTGTTGAGCGGGTTGGAGAGGGTAGGGGGTGGTTCGCCCGTAACGGTGCCGATGGTCGGCGTCAGTGCGCGCCTACGGCGCCCCTGGGAGCGGGCACAGCGCGCTCGGCTTCCGTCTCGGGGATGACGTCTCCGGCGGTGACGGCTGCCCGGTTGCAGTAGGCGATCTCGGCTTTGGTGAGATCGAAGGCGCCCTCCCACTTCGCCACGGCGATCGTCGCCACGGCGTTGCCGATCAGGTTGGTGACCGCTCGCGCCTCATTCATGAAGCGATCGACGCCAAGCAGAAGGACGAGACCGGCGACAGGGACGGTGTGAATGCTCGATAGCGTCGCCGCGAGTGTCACGAAGCCCGCACCAGCCACACCCGCCGACCCCTTCGAGGTCAGGAGCAGCACCCCGAGGACCACGAGTTGGTCGCCGATGCCGAGGGGTGTGTTGGTGGCCTGGGCGACGAAGATCGCCGCCATGGTCAGATAGATGCAAGTGCCGTCCGCGTTGAAGGTGTAACCAGTGGGCAGCACCAGCCCGACGACGGACTTCTCGCAGCCTAGGCGCTCCAGCTTGGCCATCATCCGGGGCATGACGGCCTCGGTCGAGCAAGTCCCGAAGGTTATAAGGATCTCGTCCTTGAAGTAGCCAAGTACCTTAACCAGCGAAAAGCCGGTCCAGTGACAGACGGAGCCGATCACCACGGCGATGAACATGGCCGAGGTGACGTACACAGCCAACATCAGGTAGGCGAGCGACCATACCGTGCCGAGACCGTATTTGCTGATGGTGAAGGCGACGCCCGCACCAGCACCGATTGGGGAAAGACGCATGACCATCGCGACGATACGGAACAGTCCGTCGAGGACGCTGTCGATGACGGCGACCGCCGCCTTGCCGCGCTCACCGGCCTGGATGAAAGCAAGGCCGAACAGCACCGAGAGTAGGATGATCTGGAGCATGGCGCCCTTCGCGAAGGCGTCCACCATCGTGGTCGGGATGATGTCCATCAGAAAGCCGACGAGGCCGGGCTGAGCCTCGGCCGCCTTGGCGTACCCCGCGATCGAACTACCGTTCAGCTGCGAGGCGTCGATGTTCATGCCGACGCCGGGCTGCATGACGTTGACGACGATGAGGCCGATCACGAGAGCCAACGTCGAGACGACCTCGAAGTAGATCAGTGCTCGCACGCCGATCCGGCCAACCTCCTTGAGATTGCCCATCTTGGCGATGCCAACGACGATCGTGCCGAAAATGACCGGCGCAAGCAGCATCTTGATCAGCTTGATGAAGCCGTCCGCGAGCGGTTGCAGGGTGACACCGACATCGGGGAGGAAGAAACCGATCAGACCGCCCAGAATAATTGCGATGAAGACCTGAATGTAAAGGCGGCTGAGCCATTCTTTCATCGCAATAATCCTCCCGATATTCACGCGCTGGACCACAGAGCGGTCGGCTCCTCGTTCGGGAGCTTGGAGGCGGCATACGGCTGGACACCGCGAGTCGGCCAATGCCATGTTCGGATCACGCTATGCGTGAACGGCATTGGCATGGACCTCGACTGGCTCAAGGACTTCCTGGCCCTAGCCGAGCAGAAGAATTTCTCGCGCGCGGCGGAGGCCAGGAACGTTACGCAACCGGCTTTCAGCCGCCGAATTCGGGCGCTGGAGGACTGGGTCGGTACGCCTTTATTCCTGCGCGGGGGCCAAGGCGCGGCACTCACACCGGCAGGTTCTTATTTCCAGCCCCTCGCGGCGGACCTCGCGCGCGACCTGGAGCAGGCGCGACGTGGGGCGCGCGCAGCGGGCGATCAGGAGACGACAGATCTGTCGATCGCAGCCACCCACGCGATCTCGTTCACGTTCTTTCCCGGCTGGATACGCCGTCACATGTCGTTCGAAGCGCTCGGCGGGCTGAGCTTAAGCTCCGACAGCCTGCAAGCCTGCGAACAAATCATGCTCAGCGGCGAGGCGCACTTTCTGCTGTGCCACTACCACGCCGACGCGCCGATGCGCTTAGATCCCGATCGCTACCCGAGTCTCCAAGTGGGCCGGGATGTGCTGATCCCCCTCTGCGCGCCCGGCGCGGATGGATCTCCCCTGTGGCCGATGCCGGGACGGGACACCAAGCCGATCCGCCACCTCGCCTACAGTCAAGCGTCGGGCCTCGGGCGCATCCTGGCGGCCCACCCAGCCGGGAGACGCCAGACCGCCGACATGGAGACGGTGATCACCTCACATCTGGCCGCGACTCTGATGACGATGGCCCGACAGGGACAAGGCGTCGCGTGGTTGCCGCGCACGCTGGCGGAGGATGAATTGTCGCGGGGGCGCTTGATCCGTGCCGGATCGGACGACTTCGACATCGCGATCGAGATCCGCTTGTTCCGGTCGCGTGAGAGGCGCAATCGGGCCGCTGACGATCTCTGGAGCAATCTGCTCGCGAACCAGATTTGAGCGTACGTTACGACTGGCCGTGGTTCTTAGAGGCGACGGCCAGCTTCAAGAAACCGCACGCCCCGCACCACGCGTGTCGGCCGCCACCTCCGGCCCCATGCCCCGATCGCGTCGTGGAGTGGCGTTTTTTCAGCGGTGGCTCCGAAAACGTAGAGGGCGAATTTCGATCGCCGCTCGAACAGCTACGCTTAGCCAAGCGGTATTCCAGGCTGCGCGAAGCCGCTGGCCGATTGCAGGTGTCAAGTTTCGCAAGCGAGTCGGGGCTAAAACGCCCCCCCGGTGCCCCGCGTCGGCACGATCACTTTGTCACACCCTTGGCACACCGGACGCCAAAAGGTCCTGAGGGGCTGACCATCCCTCAGCCAAGTCATTGATTTATATTGGAAAATTGGCGCACCCGACACGATTCGAACGTGTGACCTTTGCCTTCGGAGGGCAACGCTCTATCCAGCTGAGCTACGGGTGCTAGCCGCGTCGATTTCCTAACCCAACCGCGGCGCCAGTGCAACGGTCTGGGTGAGGCTGCCTTTGCCTGCGTCCGTGTCCGGACTGGGACCGGATACCGAACCGGTTCCGGCCGTCGGCGGCGCGATGGCTGCAGGGTGTTGCCCTGGCGGTCTTGTCTTCGCGTGCGGTTTCCCGGTCCTTGGTGGTCGCTAGGGAATTATGGGGCGAGGCGGGTGTCGCAGCGGGTCGGCGGGGAAGACCGAGCGGCGAACAATTTCGGCACGCTGCGCGTGCTGTTCGCGATCCTGGTCGTGCTCTCGCACGCGCCGGAGCTGGCGGATGGCAATCGGTCGCGCGAATGGCTCACGCAGGTGTTCGGCACGCTGTCGCTGGGCGAGGTCGCGGTGGACGGATTCTTCCTGGTGAGCGGCTACCTGATTACCGCGAGCTACCGCGCCAAGCGTTCGTTCTCCGACTACCTGAAGCGGCGGGCGCTGCGGATCTATCCGGGCTTCGTGGTGGCGTCCCTCGTCTGCATCGCCGTCGTCGCGCCCCTGAGCGGCGGTGACCTGGCCGCGATCTCGCCCGCCGAGACCGTGCTGCGCCTGTCCCTGCTGCTGATGCCGGTGGTTCCGGGCGCGTTCGAGGCGCTGCCCTATCCGATCCTCAACGGATCGCTCTGGACGATTCCGTGCGAGTTCGGCTGCTACCTGCTGCTCGGTCTGGTCGGCGGCGCGCGCGCCCTGCGGCGGCGGCGGCGGCGGCGCTACCTCGTCCTGCTCGCCGGCCTGGGGGGAGTGCTGGCCCTGCGCTGGCTCGTCCTGCCGATCGGCCAGCCCGGGCATGGGCTCGGCGTTCTGTCGGAGATGATCCGCCTGAGCTTCGTGTTCTGCTGCGGCGGCGCCTTCCAGCTGTTCGGCGACCGGATCGCCTATACCGGCCGGGGCGCAGCCGCCGCCGCGTCGCTGCTCCTGCCGCTGATGTTCAGCCCGCCGCTCGCCGAGCCGGCCTTCGCGATTCTCGGCGGCTACCTGATCTTCTGGTTCGCCCTGGCGGTGCGCCCCAACGCCCTCAGCCGCGCCACCGCGCGCGTCGATGCCTCGTACGGGCTCTATCTCTATGCCTGGCCTGTGCAGAACCTGCTGGTCGCCCATCGGCCGGATCTGCCACCCTGGACGGCCGCGATCCTGACCCTCGCGGCGGCGGCCCCCCTGGGGTTCCTGAGCTGGTACTTGGTCGAGAAGCCGATGCTCCGACACCGGCCCGGTACGCACCGGTCTGCGATCCGGGGTTCCGGCGACGCCCTGACGGCCGCCCCCGCGCTCGGCCCGTGACCGCGCGGTAACCGCGGGGGGCCTCGCGGGTTCTCGTCGGGAGAGCACCGGCCCTGCGGGTCGGGCGGAGGCCGGAGCAGGCGATGACGCAGACGATCGATCGCGGAACGCTGGACCGGCTGATCGCCCTCGGCCGGGCGCGGGGCGCACTCACGGCAATCGACCTGCAGGCCGTCCTCCCGGTCGACCGCATGGATGTCGACGCCCTGGTGCTGGTGATGCTGGAGCTCGACGCCGCGGGGGTGAGCGTCGAGCCGGAGGCCTTCGGACCGCCCCTGGATCGGGCGATCCCGGGATCGGTCATCCTCCCGGAGCAGCAGCCCGGGACGCCGCCGCCGGTCCTGCCGGCCGGCGGGACCGGGGCTCCGGCCGCGGCGGCGGAGCCCCGGCCGATTCGATCCGCCGCCGCGCCGGGCCTGGATCCCGACGACAGCCGCGACGCCACCCGGGCCGTCGCGTTGGCGGCCCTCGCGACGTTCCTCATCCTCGGCGCCGTGCTGCTGATGCTGTGAGCGGCGGGCCGGAACGCTTGCGCGGGCGGCTCCGTTGGCCCAGGCCCTGATGGATCGAGAGGATAGACCCGAACCATGCGTCAACGAGCCGACGGCACCCTGGCCCTGCTGGTCGCGGCCCTGCGCGAGAGCGCGACGCATCTGGAATCGCTCCTGAGCCTGGCGCGGACCGAGATCGACGGCAACGTCCGGGCCATCGTCTCGCTGGTCGCGATCGTCGGCACGATTCCCGTGCTGCTGATCGTCACGTTCTTTCTCGGGCTCGACGGACTCGTGAAGCTGCTCGCCGTGCCGTTCGGCTCCGAGGCGCCGGCGGCGCTGATCGTGGCGGCGCCGTTCCTGGTCGCGGCGTTCGCGCTCGGCTGGCTCGGCCTGCGCCGGATGGCGCTGTCGAACCTGGAGCCGTGGCGGACGTGGCGGCAGGTCAAGCAGGATGCCCGGGAGTTGGCGCGGCCCCGGGGGTAATCCTAGGTACCCGCCGCCTGCGGCAGGAGGGGGCGCCCTACCGCGTCGGCACCAGGATCGTGCTCGGCCCCGACTCGATCGGCACATCCAGATGGCAGCGCAGGCCCCCGGCCTCGAAGGCGAGGTCGACCATGCCGTCGAGCTCGCGCCGGACACCGCCGGAGATCAGGCGGGTCCCGAAGCCGGCCCGGGCCGGCGGCTGCACCGGCGGGCCGCCGCTCTCCTGCCAGTCGAGGCGCAGGCGCCGTATCCCGCCCTCCGGCGCGGCCAGCGACCACGAGACCCGCACCCGTCCCCCCGGCACCGCGAGGGCGCCATACTTGGCGGCGTTGGTGGTCAGCTCATGGATCGTCATCCCCAGGGCCAGCACGTGCCGGGGTGAGAGCGCGACGTCGGGCCCGTCGAGGCCGATCTGATCGGCGCCGGTGCGGTAGGGGTTCAGCTCGCTCTCCAGCACCTCACGCAGGGAGGCGCCGCTCCAATCTTCGCGGGTCAGGAGGTCGTGGGTCTTCGACAGCGCCAGGATCCGCGCCTCGAGGACGCCCTCGGCGCCGCGGGACTGGCGGGCCAGGGCCTGCACCGTGGCCAGGGTGTTCTTCACCCGGTGGTTCAGCTCGTGCAGCATCGTCACCTGCTGTTCCTGCAGGGCGCGGCCGTGGCGGATCTCGGCGTGCAGCGCGTCGGTGTTGCTCTGGAGCGCGGACGCCATGGCGTCGAGCTTGCGCCCGAGGCGGCCGAACTCCGCCAGGCCGCGCAGGCCCGTGCGGGCGGAGAGGTCGCCGTCCTGCCAGGCGGCCGCGACCCGGAGCAGGCGATCGATCGGGTGGCGGATAAACATCCGTCCGGCCAGGAGCGCCGCCGCCAGCGCCAGGACCGCGCCCAGGACGATCAGCACCAGCCCACGGCGGCTGGCGGCATCGATATCCGCGAACGCCGCCGCGCTGTCGCGCCCGGCCACGAGGCGCACCCCGGAGAGCGGCCCCTCCGGCATGGCCGTGGCGATGACCCGCGTGCGGCCGTCAAGGCCCTCGGCGATGCGCACCTCGCCGTCCCGGGCCGTCCGCATCACGACGCGCTCCTGCGGGATCAGCCTGCCGATCCAGTCCGCCCCGTCCGGGCGCCGCGCGATGATCAGGCCGTCGCGGTCCGTCACCGTGATGGCCGTCTCGGCCTGGTGCAGGGTCTGCTCCAGATGGTCGGACAGCCAGTCGAGATCGACGGCGGCCAGAAGGACGCCCGTCGCGGAGCCGTCGGTCGCGTCCCCCCCGGCCACGACCCGGGCGAAGTGGATCGAGGGCCGGTTCGAGACGGTCCCCAGCGCGTAGCCGCCGACCGCGAATCCGCCGGCTTCCAGGGCGCGGTGATGATAGGCGCGTGCGCCGGTCGAGTAGGATCCCGGTGCCGAGCCGGCGCTGTCGCAGATCACCACGCCGGCGGGATCCGTGAGCGCGATCAGGATCACGTGCGGGAGCCGGGCGGCGGAGCGCTTCAGGTAGGCCGCGCAGGCGGCGGGGTCGCGCGCCCGCACGGATGGATCCCCGGAGATGAGGTCGAGCGCCTGGCGCATCCGCTCCGACAGCTGGGAGAAATCCTCCGCGGCGCCCCGGACGGTGGCGAGCGCGTCGGCACGCACCGCCGCGTCGCGGCTCGTGCGCAGGGCAACCTCGTTGTAGCCCTGGATCGCCAGCGCCGGCGTGAGCGCCAGCAGCACCAGCAGCAGGATGCGGGTGGTGAGCGACATGGGCGGTCAGTCGAGACCCGCGATCATCGCGCGCACCCGGGCGGCCAGGGCCTCGACCGGGAACGGCTTGGTCATCATCCGCATGCCGGGTTCGAGGTGGCCGTTGCCGAAGGTCGCGTTCTCGGCGTAGCCGGTGATGAACAGCACCTTCAGGTCCGGCCGGTCCGGTCGGATGGCGTCGACCATCTGGCGGCCATTGAGGCCACCGGGCAATCCGACGTCGCTGATCAGCAGGTCGATCCGCCCCGGCGCGCGCAGCAGCGCGAGGCCCGCCTCGGCGTCCGCGGCCTGGAGTGCGGTGTAGCCGAGGTCGCCAAGAACCTCGGCGATCAGGTCGCGCACCACCGGGTCGTCCTCCACCACGAGCACCGTGTCGCCGCGCTCGGCCCGGTGCACCTCGATGAGACCGGACTCCGCCTCCTCGGGCGGCGCGGCGCCGTGGTGACGCGGGAGATAGAGCTTGACCGTCGTGCCGCAACCCGGCTCCGAGTAGATCCGGACATGTCCCTCGGACTGCTTGGCGAAGCCGTAGATCATCGAGAGGCCGAGGCCGGTGCCCTGGCCGAGGGGCTTGGTGGTGAAGAACGGGTCGAAGGCTCGGGCGGCGACCTCTGGGCTCATGCCGGTCCCGGTATCGCTGACGCTGAGGCAGACATACGCGCCCGCGTTCACGCCGGCGTGCCGGCGGGTGTAGGCGTGGTCGAGATGGGCGTTGGCGGTCTCGATCACGAGGCGGCCGCCCTCGGGCATCGCGTCCCGGGCGTTGATGGCGAGGTTGAGCAGCGCGTTCTCGAGCTGGTGCGGGTCGCAGAGGGTCAGCCACAGGCCACCGGCGGTGACGAGTTCGAGGTGGATCCGCTCGCCCAGGGTCCGCCGCAGCAGGTCCTCCATGCCGGTGACCAGCGGGTTGGCGGCGGTCGGCCGCGGCTCCAGCGGCTGGCGCCGGGCGAAGGCGAGGAGGCGGTGGGTCAGCGCCGCGGCGCGGTTGGCCGACGACAAGGCCGCGCGGGCGTAGCGCTCGATCGCGTCGGTGCGGCCCTGCTGGATGCGGGTCTGCATCAGGTCGAGGGAGCCGACGATGCCGGTCAGCAGGTTGTTGAAGTCGTGGGCGATGCCGCCGGTGAGCTGGCCGATCGCCTCCATCTTCTGCGCCTGGAGCAACTGCTCCTCGACCCGGCGCTGCTCGGTGAGGTCCCGCCCGACGATGTAGAACAGCCCGGTTCCCGGATCGGGCACCGCCGTCCACATCACCACCCGGCGCTCGCCCGCGCGGGTCAGGACGCGGTCGACGAAGCCCGCCACCGTCTCGCCGGCCGACAGGCGGCCCACCACCTCGGCGGTCTCGGCGTGGTCGCCCGGATCGACGACGTCCAGGAACGGCCGGCCGAGCAGTTCCGCCTCGCTCCAGCCGAGCATGTGCGTCCAGGCCGGATTGACGGTCTTGAGGAAGCCGTCGAGGCCCGCCGTGCCCATCAGGTCGTTGGTGGTCTCCCACAACCGGTCGCGTTCGCGGGTCCGCTGGGTGACCTCGGAGAGGAGGGTGGCCTCGACCCGCTTGCGGTCGGTGATGTCCTGCACGAACACGTGGAAGCCGTCGACCGCACCGTCGGCGCCGCGCCGGGGCAGGTAGCGGATCTCGGCGTCACGGTGGCGCCCGTCCTGGTGGGGCCAGGCGATCTCGAACCGGACGGCCTCGCCGGCGCGGGCGCGCTCGACATAGGCGCGCCGCAGCTCGAAGGCGGTCGGCCCGAGCAGCACCCGCACGTCCCGCCCCACGATCTCCGCGGCCGGGCGGAAGAACCAGTCCTGATACGCCGCATTGGCGAAGCGGTAGACGTAGCCCCAGTCGATGAAGGCGATGAGCACCGGCAACGCGTCGGTGATGAGGCGCAGCTCGCGCTGGTTGGCCTCCGCCCGCTGCTCGGCGGACTTGTGGTCGGTGATGTCGCGCACCGCCCCGACGAACCGGATCGGGCGCCCATCGGGGTCGCGCTCGAGCGCGCCGCGGCGGGCGATCCAGCGTTCCGCGCCGTCATCCGCCCGACGGATCCGATAGGCCACGTCGGCATCGGTCAGGCCGGCGCCCCGGTCCGCCCATTGCGCGACGCGTCCGGCATCCTCCGGGATGACGAGACGGACGACCGCGTCGATCGGCAACGTCTCCTGCTCGGCCAGGCCGTACAGGCGGAAGAAGTGCGGCGTGGCGTGGATGACGTTCCGGTCGAGGTCGATGGAGAACACCCCGACGCCGCCGGCCTCCTGGGCCCGGCGCAGGCGCGTCTCGGAGGTGCGGAGCGCCGCCTCGGCCCGGACCTGGGCACCGATCTCGGCGTTGACGCCGAACCAGCGCACCACCCGGCCGGTGGCGTCCCGCAGCGGCACGATCCGCGTCAGGAACGACCGGAACACGCCGTCGGCCCCGCGCAGGGGAAACACCATCTCGAACGGCTCGCCGGTGGCGATCGAGGCGGCCCAGACCGCCGTCACCCGGGGCAGCGCCTCCGGGTCGTGGACGCTCTGCCAGCCCCAGCCGGCCATGGCCGCCTGCGTGGTGCCGCAGTAATCGAGCCAGCGCCTGTTGTACCAGTAGAGATGGCCGTCGCCGCGGGCGAGCCAGCACAGGATCGGCAGGTGGTCGGCGAGCCGGCGGAACTCGGCATCGTCGATCCGCTCGGGATCGGGATCGGGATCGGGATCGGGCAGGAACGCGTCGACATGGGCTGACCTGTGCCAGTACGCGCGATCGAAGGCGGTCTCGTCCCGCGGCGCCTCTTCATGCTGCGGCACCTCGGCCCGGGTCTCCGCCCGGCTCGCGGCGAGGGCGGTGCGCAGGCGGGTGACTTCGTCCTCGAGGTCACGGGTGCGGCGCCGGAGAACGTCCGCCTCGTCCGCGCTCAAGGCACCGCTCACGGCGCGCGGACCGCGCGGCATCGGCCGGACACGGACGGCGCACCGGTAGGGATGAGATCGAAGGCTGTACGCCGGCTCATCTCGGCCTTGTTGCAGAACCGGCTGGCGCTCGCCAGCCCATCGGCCGGCCCGGACTTGAGAGGTGCGCGGCGTTAATGCTCGCGGCTGCGGCCGCCGCCGGCCACGGGGCGCAGGTGCAGGAAGCTGCGCTCGCCGGTGGCCGCCTCGGCCACGTGCTGGATCGTGTCGAGCAAATCGGTCACCGCCTGCGGGGCAGCGGGACGGAACTGCGCCTTGGGCTCGACCCAGCGCTTCTGCGTGCGCCGCGCGGCGATCTGCGCCTCGCTCAGTGCATCGAAATCCCGGCGTCGAACCATGGCTGAGCCCTCCGTCCGGAACTCTGTCGGCGCATGGTTGACGAAGGGTTAACGCCCCGGAGCGGCGATGCCGTCGCGACGATCGCGCGCGGACGGTGAGCCTATGCGACGCGCTCGCTTGCGCCGAACCGGTATCCACGTCGGCGGCGTGCGCTCTAGGTCGGCGTCGGTCCGCGCGGACCGGTCCGATCCGTCAACGTCCGCACCAGCCTGAGCAGTACCGCGCGGATATGGGCGCGAAGGGGGGTGTTTTCCGCCATGGGTCGGTTACGGCGCTACGGGGCTGGAGGTTTCAGAAACCCGCCATTTCGAAGGGCGTTGCTACGTAAAAAGGCGGTCGTGCGCGGAGGCCGTCGCTGCACCCATCACCCAAGGGCGTATGGTCAAGCCGCCATCAGCGCGTCTAATCCTTGGGTATTGATGAAGCACTGATCTTTGAGAGAACGCTTCGGATATGCACCCGCACCCTCTCTTTCCTGTTTGAGCCGTCGCCCGTTCCCTTCATGGCAGGCGGCTCATCGGCGGTCGACATGGCTAAGCCCCAAGGTCAGAAGCCCCGCCGCTTCGAGCCACCGGTGTGGGTGGGCGGGCTGTCTCTCAGCTCTATAGTAGATCGATGCGCTCAAATACCGGACGCATTGTGGTAAACCGGTCCAATTCACGTTTTAGACAGATTAAGGTTTATCGCAGCCGGCGTTGGTCACGGTGGCCCATTAAACGACGTCGAGATAGTCCTGGCGTCCGCCACAGGGTTTGAGCAGGGGGATGTCGGTGCCCGAGCGCTTCTACTTCGATGTCGAGAACGACCGGGAGCGGATCCGGGACGAGGTGGGCGTCGAGGCCGAGAGCCTGGAGGAGGCCCTGGACGAGGCGCGCAGCGTGATCGGAGAGATGGCGGGATCCATCGGCACGGGCGCGTCCGGCGCGTCCTGGACCCTCGTCGTACGGGATGCGTCGGGCTCGGTGGTCGGCCGCCTACCGATCCGTGCGTGAGGCTGCCGCAATCAAAGAACCCGCCGCGGCACGGGCCGGGCGGGTTTGGAGGTGGTCTCGTCTCGGAGAATGCCGGACCGTAGACGCGCCACCCCGGCGCCGCATCCCCCATCCGGGGGAAGGAGCCACACGATTTAGCGACCCGTCGATCGCTTTCGCCCGGCCGAGGGATCGGGCGGTCAGCCCCCGAACGCCCAGGGCGGCAGGCCGGTTACGCCAACATCGAGTTCGAACAGCGCGCCTGCGGACGGCTCGTGCTCGACGCCCCGCGACGCCGACGTGACGAACAGCCGGTCGAGCCCGGGTCCCGCGAAGGCGCAACTCGTGATGTTCGTGGCCGGAAGCGCGATGGCCCGCAGGAGGCACCCCTCCGGATCCAGCCGGCTGATCCGGCCGGCCCCCCAGTGGGCGATCCAGATGCAGCCGTCCGCATCCGTGGTCATCCCGTCGGGCCAGCCCCAGGCCTCGGGGAAGCGCAGGAATTCCCGCTTCCCCGTCAAGGTCCCGTCGGCGGAGAGGTCGAAGGCGAAGACGGTCCGGGCTGCGCTGTCGCTGTGATAGAGGATCCGGCCGTCACGGCTGAAGGTCGGGCCGTTGGCGACGCCGTAGGCACCGTCCATCCGACGCCAGGTCAGGTCCGGGTCGAGCCGGTGCAGGGCGCCCGAGACCGCGGTCTCAGGCTGGTGCATGCTCCCGGCCCAGATCCGGCCGGCCGAGTCGACCTTGGCGTCGTTCAGGCGGTTGTCCGGACAGTCCGGCTCCGGATTGCCGATCGGCGTGACGTGGTCGGCCTCCAGGTCGAACAGCGCAAATCCGCTCTTCAGGCCGATCACGAAGTCGCGCCGACCGGCGCGGGGGATGATCCAGCCGATCGGCTCGGGAAACGGGCGCGTGCCCGTCTCGTCGCTGGCGAGGTCGAGCCAGCGCAGGGCCGGCGCCTCGATGTCCACCCAGAACAGCCGCCCCCGCTCCGGCACCCAGACGGGTCCTTCGCCGAGCCGGTCGCGCTCGGGGCGGGTGACGATGCGGACCTGTGCCTCCATGGGATCGCCTTCTCGAGTCCGGCGGAGGACCGCAGCCCACCGCGTTACGCTGCACCGTCGGTGGTGACCGATATCTCAGGCGCGGTCGGAGGCGCCCAGGCCCGGCCGGCTGCCCCAAAGCGCGAAGAACAGGACGTAGAGCTCGCAGGCGGCCGTGATGAGGAAGGAGTGCTGCAGGCCGAACCGGTCGGCGGCCCAGCCCTGCACCACCACCAGGGAGCCCCCGGCGATCGCCATGATCAGCAGGCCCGCCCCCTCCTCGGTCAGCGGGCCGAGGCCGCGGATGCCGAGGGTGAAGATCGTCGGGAACATGACCGCGTGGAACAGCCCCACGGAGATCAGCGCCCACATCGCCAGCGACCCCGTCGCAAAGGTCGCCACCAGCATCACGGTGAAGGCCGCCAGGGCGGCTCCGGCCAGGATGGTCTCGGCGGACCGCACCTGCATCAGGTAGCTGCCGAGGAAGCGGCCGATCATCATCCCACCCCAGAGCAGGAAGAGGTAATGCGAGGCCTGCGTGTGCGTGAGGTCGCCGATCTCGGGCTGCGAGACGAAGTTGATGAACAGGTTCGACACCCCGATCTCGGCGATCAGGTAGATGAAGATCGCCGGCACGCCGAACACGAGGTTGCGGTGGCGCCAGAGCGAGAGGCCGGCGCGTTCGGCCTTGGCGGCCCGCTTCGCGGAGTCGCCTGCGCCGCCGCCCATGGCGGGCAGCGGAAAGCGCGCGATCACCATGGCGAGCACGACGAGGATCGCCGCCACGATCAGGTAGGGGAGTTGCACCGACTGTGCGTCGGCCAGCCGCTCGGCCGCGGTCAGGGTGGTGCCGGCGGCGAGGTTGCCCGAGGCCGAGCGTCCGAGGATCAGGTAACCGCCGAAGAGCGGCGCCAGGGTCGTGCCGAGCGAGTTGAAGGCCTGGACGAGGTTGAGGCGCGCCGGGGCGGCCTCCGGCGGCCCGACCACCGCCACGTAGGGGTTGGCCGCGACCTGGAGCAGGGTGATGCCGCTCGCGATGACGAACAGGGCGGTGAGCGTGATCGCATACGAGACCTGATGGGAGGCCAGGACCATGCCCAGCGTGCCCAGCGCCATGATGCAAAGGCCCACCACCAGGGCACGCTGGTAGCCGATGCGCGCGATCAGCTTCGCGGCCGGGATCGAGGCCACGAAATACGCGATGAACCACACCGACTCGATCAGCGTGGTCTGCGTGTAATCGAGGTCGAAGACGCTCCTGAGATGAGGTAGCAGGGTGTTGTTGATGACCGTAATGAAGCCCCACATGAAGAAGAGGCTCGCGAGCAGCGAGAGGGCCGGGCGGTAGCTGCCGCGGTCGGCCGACGCCGTTCCCGCCGCGGGCGCTCCGATGCTCGCGATCGGTCCTGCCATCAAACGTTTCCTCTCCCGGGAGCCGCTTTGCCGTGGCCCCATGTTGTGAAATTCATTTGTATGAGTATATAGCGGAGTTTAAGACGTCAACCGCGGCACGCGTGGAGCGCCGGCGTACGATCGGCAAGCGGGAGGCGGGCATCTTGCGGGGAGATCACATGCGTGGAGTCGGGGCTGTGGCGCTGGGCGCTTGCGCGGCGCTCCCTGTGGCGGCCCAGGCTGCCGAGCCGGTCCGGACAGTGTTCGGCACCCTGCCGGACGGCCGGACGGTCGAAGAGGTGACACTGACCAACGGCAGGGGCGTCACCGCCCGCGTGATCTCGTGGGGGGCCCTGCTGCGGACCCTCGAAGTCCCGGACCGCGCCGGAAAGTCCGCCGACATCGTCCTCGGCTACAACGATCTCGCCGGCTACCTGGCCAAGCCCAACTATTTCGGAGCGAGCGTCGGGCGCTACGCCAACCGGATCCGCGGAGGCCGCTTCACCCTCGACGGCCGGACCTACGCGCTGGCGACCAATAACGGGCCCAACGCCCTCCACGGCGGCACGGCCGGGTTCGACAAGCAGCTCTGGACCATCACCGAGGTCAAGGGCGGGGCAGCGCCGTCGGTCAGCCTGCGCTACGTCAGTCCGGACGGCGAGGAAGGCTATCCCGGTACGCTCACCGTCACCGCAACCTACGCGCTCGACGACACCGACACGCTGTCCGTGACCTACCAAGCCACCACCGACAAGCCGACGATCGTCAACCTGACCAACCACAGCTTCTTCAACCTCGCCGGGGAGGGGTCCGGCCGCTCGATCCTGGGCAACGTCCTGACGATCCCGGCCGAGCGCTACACGCCCGTGGACGCGACGCTGATCCCCACGGGCGCGCATGTCCCGGTGGCGGGTACGCCGTTCGACTTCCGCACGCCGACGGTGATCGGCGATCGCATCCGCGACGGACGCGACATCCAGATCGTCCGTGGGCGCGGCTACGACCACAACTGGGTCGTGACCGACGCCCCCACGACCGAGCCGCACCTCGTGGCCCGGGTCGAGGACCCCGAATCCGGCCGGGTTCTGGACGTCGCCAGCAACCAGCCGGGCGTCCAATTCTACGCGGGCAACTTCCTCGACGCGACCGCGGTGGGCAAGTCCGGCCTGGCCTACCGGCAGTCGGACGCCCTGGCGCTCGAGCCCGAACTCTTTCCCGACACCCCGAACCAACCGGCCTTCGGCTCGGCCCGCCTCGATCCGGGTTCGACCTACCGGAACGTGATCACCTATCGCTTCTCAACCAGTTCCGCACACCGGACCCATAAGAAATGACCGATCGCCCGAACACACGGCCCCTGCGCTCGCGCGCGTGGTTCGACAACCCCGACAACATCGACATGACCGCGCTCTACCTGGAGCGCTACCTGAACTTCGGCCTGAGCCTCGACGAGTTGCGCTCGGGCAAGCCGATCATCGGCATCGCCCAGACCGGCTCCGACCTGTCGCCGTGCAACCGGCACCACCTCGTGCTGGCGGAGCGCGTGCGTGAGGGCATCCGCGAGGCCGGCGGCATCGCGCTCGAATTCCCGGTCCATCCGATCCAGGAGACCGGCAAGCGGCCCACCGCCGGCCTCGACCGCAACCTCGCCTATCTCGGGCTGGTCGAGCTCTTGTACGGCTACCCCCTCGACGGGGTCGTGCTGACCACGGGCTGCGACAAGACCACGCCGGCCTGCCTGATGGCGGCCGCCACCGTGAACATCCCGGCCATCGCCCTGTCGGTGGGCCCGATGCTCAACGGATGGTACAAGGGCCAGCGCACCGGCTCGGGCACGATCGTGTGGCGCGCGCGCCAGATGCTGGCGGCGGGCGAGATCGACCACGACGGCTTCATCAAGCTGGTGACCTCGTCCGCGCCCTCCACGGGCTACTGCAACACCATGGGCACGGCGACGACGATGAACGCGCTCGCGGAGGCGCTCGGCATGATGCTGCCGGGCTCCGCGGCGATCCCGGCGCCCTACCGGGACCGGCAGGAGGTCGCCTACCTCACGGGCAAGCGCGTGGTCGAGATGGTCGCCGAGGACCTCAAGCCGACCGACATCCTGACCCGGGAGGCCTTCCTCAACGCGATCGTGCTCAATTCGGCGATCGGCGGCTCGACCAACGCCCCGATCCACCTGGCCGCGCTCGCCCGCCACGCCGGCGTCGAGCTCGACATCGCCGACTGGCAGACCCACGGCCTCGAGGTGCCGCTCCTGGTCAACCTGCAACCGGCCGGCGAGTATCTCGGCGAGGACTACTACCGTGCGGGCGGTCTCCCGGCGGTGGCCGCGCAGCTGATGCAGCGCGGGCTGCTCCATGAGGATGCCCTGACGGTGAACGGGCGCACCATCGGCGACAATTGCCGCGGCGCGGTGATCGAGGACGAGGACGTGATCCGCCCGATCGACCGGCCGCTGAAGGAGGCCGCCGGCTTCCTGGTGCTGCGCGGCAACCTGTTCGACGCGGCGATCATGAAGACCAGCGTGATCGGCGAGGAGTTCCGGGACCGCTACCTCTCGAACCCCGACGATCCGGAGGCCTTCGAGGGCCGCGCCGTCGTGTTCGACGGACCGGAGGATTACCACCACCGCATCGACGACCCGGCTCTGGCGATCGACGACAACAGCATCCTCATCATGCGGGGCGCCGGCCCGGTCGGCTATCCGGGCGCCGCCGAGGTGGTGAACATGCGCCCGCCCGCCTACCTGATCCGCTCGGGGGTGCACGCGCTGCCCTGCCTCGGCGACGGGCGCCAATCCGGCACCTCGGCTTCGCCCTCGATCCTCAACGCCTCGCCCGAGGCGGCGGTCGGCGGCGGGCTCGCCCTGCTGCGCACCGGCGACCGGGTGCGGATCGACCTGAAGCGCGGCACCGCCGACATGCTGCTCGACGCCGACGAGATCGAGAGGCGGCGCAAGGCCCTGGAGGAGGCCGGGGGATACGCGTATCCGGCATCCCAGACCCCGTGGCAGGCAATGCAGCGGGCCGCCGTGGGGCAGATGCACACCGGCGCGATCCTGGAGGGGGCCGAGCACTTCCAGCGCATCGCCCAGACCAGCGGCCTGCCGCGCGACAACCACTGACACGGAACCCCGCGGCCGCCGCGACGGCGGCCGCGGGGTTCACGCCGTCAGGGACAGCTCGGTGTCGGTCAGGGCGAGGCGGACCAGTTCGGTCATCGCCGCCCGCGCCGCCTCGACGTCGCCGGCCACGATCGCCTCGTACAGGATCCGGTGATCCGGCATGGGGTCCCGGGGCAGGGCGCTGCGACGCTGCTTGAAGATCGTCGTCCAAGTTACTGCAGCGGCTATCGAACTCGACAGAGCCATCAACGGTCCGTTGCGGGCCGCCTCCAAGATCGTGTTGTGGAACGCCTGGTCGGCGGCCCGCCCGAGCTCGGTGGCGAGGCCATAGCGTCCCATCTCCTCCAGGGCGTGCCCCATCCGGGAGATGTCGAGGGCTGAACGCCGCTCGGCTGCCAGGGCCGCCGCCGCCGGCTCGACGATCATGCGCAGCTCGAACAGGTCCCGGATGAACGTTTCGCTCGGCTCGGCCTCGAACGCCCAGGCAAGGATGTCCGGGTCGAGGAGGTTCCAGCGGCTGCGCTGGGTCACGCGGGTACCGGTGCGCGGCCGGCTCTCCACCAGCCCCTTGGCGCTCAGGATGCGAATCGCCTCGCGATAGGCGGTGCGTGAGACCTTCAGCTGCTCCGAGAACTCGATCTCGCCGGGCAGCACGTCCCCGGGTGCGTACCGGCCGGCCAGGATCGCGATGCCCAGATCGCGCGCCACCGAACCGTGGATCCTGCGCGAGCCCGAGGCCAGCGGCAGCTTGATGTCCTCGTAGCCTGGATCCCCCCTCAACTGCCACCTCCAGTCCGAAGCCGCCAGGACGGGGCAGGATCGCCGTGATCGTACCCGGAAGTTGTAGGAGTGCAAGCGCCCGCACCCACAAGCACCATAGTGCTGCGACACTTGCAGCCACTGCACAACTGCTCTAAGTTATTTGTATGAGTAAAGAGCTGACGATGAACGCGGAACTTCGCGGCACGATCCTGATCGGCGCCGAGGATGCGACCACCACCGATACGTTCCGGGCTACCGACGCTGCAAGCGGCGCGGCTCTGGAGCCCGCCTTTTCGGCCGCCGGCACGGCCGAGGTCGAGGCAGCCTGCGCGCTGGCGGATGCGGCGTTCCCGAGCTTTTCCGAATCGACCCCCGCGGTGCGTGCGGGCTTCCTGGACGCCGTGGCCGAGGCCGTGGGCGATCTCGGCGAAGCCCTGATCGCGCGGGCCATGGCCGAGACCGGTCTGCCGCGGGCGCGGCTCGAGGGCGAGCGTGCCCGCACCATCGGCCAGCTGCGCCTGTTCGCGAATGTCGTCCGCGCGGGCGACTGGGTCCAGGCCACGATCGATCCGGCCCAGCCGAAGCGCCTGCCCTTGCCGCGGCCCGACCTGCGCCGCCGTCACGTCGCCCTGGGACCGGTGGCGGTGTTCGGCGCCAGCAACTTCCCGCTCGCGTTCTCTGTGGCCGGGGGCGACACGGCCTCGGCCCTGGCGGCCGGCTGCCCGGTGGTGGTCAAGGGCCATCCGGCCCATCCCGGAACCGGCGAGCTGGTCGCCCGTGCGGTGCGTGCGGCAGTGGCCGCCAGCGACCTGCATCCGGGCGTGTTCTCCTATCTGCCGGGGCCCTCGAACGCCCTGGGGACGGCGCTGGTCGCCGATGCGCGCATCAAGGCGGTCGGCTTCACCGGTTCGCGTGGCGGCGGGCTCGCCCTGATGCGGGTGGCGGCGGGACGCCCCGAGCCGATCCCGGTCTATGCCGAGATGAGCGCGGTCAACCCGGTCCTGCTGCTGCCCGGCGCCCTGCGGGCACGGGGCGCGGCCCTGGCGGCCGGCTTCGTCCAGTCGGTGACCATGGGGGCCGGGCAGTTCTGCACCAATCCGGGCCTCCTGATCGGGATCGCGGGCTCCGACCTGGAGGCCTTCGCGGAGGCCGCCGCGACAGCGATTCGCGAGAGCGCGCCGCACGCGATGCTGACCGCCGACATCCGCGCTCGCTTCGAGCACGGCGTCGCCGAGATGGCGGGCCGCCCAGGGGTCACGGTGGCGGCGCGCGGCGCGAGCGCCGGGCCGGGCGGCGCACCCGCCGCCCTGCTGCGCACCGACGGGGCGCGGTTCCTGGCGGATCCCAGCCTTGCCGACGAGATGTTCGGCCCCGCGGCGATCCTGGTGGCGGCCGCGGATCTCGAAGAGGTCCATCGCATCATCGCCGCGCTGCCGGGCCAGCTCACCGCGACGCTGCATCTCGATCGCGCGGACGAGCACATCGCCGCCGGCCTGGTCCCGGCGCTGGCCCGCAAGGTCGGCCGCATCCTGGCGAACGGCTGGCCCACCGGGGTCGAGGTCGCCCCCGCGATGGTCCATGGCGGCCCGTTCCCGGCCACCTCCGACGGGCGGACCACCTCGGTCGGCACCCTGGCCATCGAGCGCTTCCTGCGACCGGTCTGCTACCAGGACCTGCCCGACGCGCTGCTGCCGCAGCCCCTGCGTCCGGACAATCCCTGGCATCTGACCCGGAGGGTCGACGGCACCATCAGCTCGGCCTTCGAGCGCTGACAGCGGCACACTTCGATTTCGAGCCGGCGCGGTCAAGACTGGCCTTGGGAGAGCACGAGATGGGGCAATCACTCCTACAATTCCGCGTCTCGGACGGGCGACGGGGTGTGGCGGTGCTGCAGGACGGCCAGGCGCGGTCCGTGGTCGGCGTGGACAGCGTCCTGGAGCTGGCCCGGCGCGCGCTCGCGGCGGGGGACAGCCTGGTCGAGACGGCGACCCGACTCGGGTTCGGCGACGCGGTGGATCTCGACGCCGTGCGGCTGCTGCCGCCGATCAACCACACGGACCCCGCGCACCTGCTCCTGAGCGGCACCGGGCTGACGCATCTCGGCTCGGCGGAGGGCCGGGACAAGATGCACCGGGCCGCCGCGGCGGATCCGGCCCCGACCGATTCGATGCGGATGTTCCGGATGGGCGTCGAAGGCGGCAAGCCCGCCCCGGGCGAGACCGGGGTCCAGCCCGAGTGGTTCTACAAGGGCGATGGCGCCGCGATCGTCGGCACCGGCGAGCCGCTCGTGTCGCCGGCCTTCGCCCTCGACGGCGGCGAGGAGCCCGAGATCGCCGGCATCTACCTGATCGACGCGGACGGCACGCCCGTGCGCCTCGGCTTCGCGCTGGCGAACGAGTTCTCCGATCACGTCACCGAGCGCGGCAACTACCTGTGGCTCGCCCACTCGAAGCTCCGTCCGGCGGCGCTCGGCCCGGAGCTGTGGCTGGGGGCGCTGCCCGCGGACGTGCGCGGCTCCAGCCGTATCCTGCGCGACGGCGCCGTGCTGTGGGAGAAGCCGTTTCTCTCGGGTGAGGCGAACATGTCCCACTCAATCGAGAACCTGGAGCGGCACCACTTCAAATACGCGCCGTTCCTCTGCCCCGGCGACCTGCACGTCCACTTCTTCGGCACCGCGACCCTGTCGTTCAGCGACGGCGTCACGGCGCGGCCCGGGGACGTGTTCGAGATCGAAGCCGCCCCGTTCACCCTACCGCTGCGCAACCCCCTGGCGGTCGCGCCCATCCGCGATCTGTCCGTGAAGGTCCTCTGAGATGTCGGCTTCGAACGGGACCATCCGCATCGGTCTGGTCGGCGTCGGCAAGATCGCCCGCGACCAGCATCTGCCGGTCATCGGCGCCTCGCCGGACTACACCCTGTCGGCCGTGGCGAGCCGCGAAGGCCGCTTCGAGGGGGTGCCGAACTACCGCACGCTCGCGGAGATGCTGGCGGCAGAGGGCGACCTCGACGCGGTCGCCCTCTGCCAGCCGCCGCAGGTCCGGTTCGCCGCCGCCCTTGCGGCGATCGAGGCCGGCCGGCACGTGTTCCTGGAAAAGCCCCCGGGGGCGACGCTCGCGGAGGTCGGGATCCTGGTCGAGGCCGCGCGGTCGCGGGGCGTCACCCTGTTCGCCAGCTGGCACTCCCGCTACGCCCCCGGGGTCGAGCCCGCGCGCCAATGGCTGTCCGGCCGCCGGCTCCGGTCGGTGGCGATCGCCTGGATGGAGGATGTCCGGCACTGGCATCCGAACCAGGCCTGGATCTGGCAAGCCGGCGGCATGGGCGTATTCGATCCGGGCATCAACGCCCTGTCGATCGCGACCCACATCCTGCCGCCTTTCTTCCTCACCGGCGCGACACTCTCGGTCCCGGAGAACCGGCAGGCGCCGATCGCCGCCGACCTGCACTTCACCGACGCCGCCGGCACCCCGATCCAGGCGGTGTTCGACTGGCGCCAGACCGGCCCGCAGACCTGGGACATCCGCGTCGACACCGAGGACGGCCTGCTGGTGCTGTCTCAGGGCGGCGGCGTCCTCACGATCGACGGTAATCCGCAGCCGCTGCCACCGGAGGCCGAGTATCGCGGCCTCTACGACCGATTCGCCGCCCTCGTCCGATCCGGCACGAGCGACGTCGACCTGAACCCGCTGATCCACGTCGCCGACGCATTCCTGCGCGGCGAGCGCCGCTCCGTGGAGACCTTCACGGACTGACCGGAGGGATCCCGGCGGAACACCAACGCGACAGAGCCAATCAGGGCCGCGCGTCTTAGGGGGAGTTATCTCATGGGAAAGCACACGCGATGGGCGGCGCTCGCACTTTGCGCCACCACATTCTCTGCGGGCATCAGCTCAGCTGAAGCTCAAATGGCAGACGCCCCGGACGGGGGGCCGTCCCTGGTCAATCCTGGCCCGAGGGCAACTCCGTCGGCCAAGGCCAAGTACCGGGCGAATCGCGCGCGGCGTCGGACGATCCGCGAGTCACGAAGTGCGGCCGGCCCGAGCAGCGCGGCGGCCTCGATCGACGTGCAGGGCAGCAGCGCGACACCGCCTGGCCTGCCGCCGGGGACCCTCTATCTCGGCCACGGGATCAGCATGGTCCTGAACTATACAGGCGAGTTCGCCGCGAACCCGTCCGGCGGCATCCGCCAGGGATCGGCCTATGCCGGCCAGGTCGTGTTCGGCCTTGACGCGGACCTCAGCCGACTCGCCGGGATCGACGGCGGCTCGTTCCATACGATCGTGACGCAGCGCCACGGGCGCAGCCTCGCATCGGCTTCGACGGAAGCGTGCAGGAAATCTACGGTGGCGGCCAGACGGCACACCTCTCGTCGATCTCCTACGAGCAGAAGCTGTTCGACAACCGTCTCGATATCGAGGTCGGCCGTCTTCTGGCCAATCCAAACTTCCTCGGTTCTCCGTTGTATTGCAACTTCCAGAATAACGCAACCTGCGGCGCGCCGAAATCGATCTTCAAGCTGACGAACTTCACGTATTGGCCGATCGCCACCTGGGGCGCCCATGCCAAGGCCTGGGTCACCGATAAGGTGTTCATCCATGCCGGCGTCTACGAGGTGAATCCCCGCGATCAGCAGGCCAACCAGAACGGCATCGACTGGTCGACCCGGGGCGCCACCGGCGTCCTGATCCCGGTGGAGGCCGGCTACTCGACCAACTTCGGCAACGATCCACTGCCGCGCAACTACAGCATCGGCGTGGTCTTCGATCAGTCCGACTACAAGGATCCGGTCTACGACGTGCGCGGACGGCTTCGGGCCTTCAGCGATCTCGATTCGCTGACCCGGTTCGGCCGGTCGGCGGTCTATGCCCGCTTCGACCAGATGGTGTGGCGTCCGGACCCGAACGGCGTCCAGGGCCTGTCGGTGTTCGGGGTCGCGCTCGGCGGCACCGGCGGACGGCAGTTCCAGGACTTCTTCCTTGAGGGCGGCGCCGTGCTGACCGGCACCTTCCCGGGCCGGCCCTACGACACGCTCGGGTTCGTGTTCGCCATGGAGAAGCTGTCGCCCCTGGGCACGGCCAACATCCGGGCCGCGCGGGCCTCGTACGGGCTCAGCAGCCGCAACGTCGACACCCTGCAGACCATCCTGGAACTCAGCTACGGGATCCAGCTCACCCCGGCGGTCCGGCTGATGCCGAACCTGCAATACGTGATCGGCCCGGACCAGACCCGCTTCCCGCTCCGCCCGAAGCCGATCCTCAATGCCTTCGTCATCGGCGCGAAGCTCTCGGTCGACCTGTTCACGCTGGGCGGCTTGGCCAAGGGCCCGGGAAGCCTCTGACTGCACGTCCCGCGCGCCCACCTTGGTGGGTGCGCGGGCGGAAGAATCGCCAGAATCGGCGCGCGCGGAATCTCCGCGCGCGCCGATCGCATTTCAGCGGCCGGGTCGTCCTGCGGCCGACGCTGAAGCTTCCATGAATTCAGAAAGCTGCGGCCCTCGCGGGAACCGCCCGTCCGGCGATCGGTTGACCAGCAGATTGTAGCTGTTCTAATTCGCAAGAGAGAACGGCAGGCAGCCGAACCGACACGGGAGAATCGAGACATGGCCAACGCGAACTGCGAGAGCTGCAAGTTCTTCGATGAGCACAAGGGCAACGGTGCGAGCGCCCAGGGCGATGCCGGCCTGTGCCGCTTCAACCCGCCGGTGAGCCAGCCCGCACCCGAGTCCAAGGGCCTGTGGCCGGTCGTGGCCACCAACGACTGGTGCGGTCACTTCACCGCCGAGATGACCGCAGCGGAGTAATCCCGAGCGCGCGCACCGCCCAACCGGCGACGCGCGCGACGCATGAGGATCGTCGAACAATGCAGGGTCAGCCGCCACGGCTGGCCCTTTTTCGTTCGCCCCCGGATCCGAACCGGGACGCCTGTTTCGGAGCCTGTGTATCCACGCGGCTTCACCCGGCCGGCCCGAATTGTACGAACCGATGCCCTTGCGAAGGGTTGTGGCCACCGCCCGGCGACACAATCATCCCCGCAAGACGATCCTTCTCCCGATACGTCGATCCGAACGCTTTTCCTCTCCATCCGTCAGAACGGCGAGACTGATTGCGCGCCAAAATCAAATTTTTTCTCCTGCCGAGCGGGGGGGGGCGGCCTGTACCGCACCCGGATCGCGAGATGAAATCGCGCTCTGAACCGCCTTTTTCGAGCAGAACGTTTTTCTATTCCAGATGAATTAGAAAACCCGTTTCATTGACGTCGCACAGCGCAGTCAGCAATTCTACTGCTCTATTCGGATATCCGGTTGCGCCGCCGCCATTCGCCATCGCGCAGGGCGGCCCGGTCTTATCGCAAGGCTACTGCAATGACACGACCGAGACTCGTCGGGCTGAGCGCGAATGTTCAGCGTCCGTCCAAGACCCGCACGCTGGTTGACGCCGTGCTGCACGAGGCCTGCGCCCAGGCAGCCTTCGACGGGCGGATCTTCGACTTCGTCGATGCCGGCTCCGGGTTGGGAGCGGCCTGGACGCGCGACCAGCTGCCGCTGCCGGCCCGCCGCGTGCTCGATGCGATCGAGGAGGCTGATGGGCTCGTCGTCGGCTCGCCGGTCTACAAGGGTGCCTATACCGGCCTGTTCAAGCACCTGTTCGACCTGGTCGATCCGACCGCGCTGGCCGGCAAGCCTGTGGCCATCGTGGCCACAGGTGGCGGGACGCGCCACGCCCTGGTGGTCGAGCACGCTTTCCGGCCGCTCTTCGGCTTCTTCGGCGCGCTGCAGATCCCGACTGCGGTCTACGCGTCCGATGCGGATTTCAGCGACGGTGTCCTGACCGACGCTGGCGTGCGGGCCCGCGCCGCCGAGGCTGGCGCCCAGCTCGCCGCCCTTCTGCTGCACCGGGCTGCGGCGGCGACCGGCCCGGCCGAACTCGCCGCCGCCGAATGAGCCGCGCGATGCTCGACCGACGCACCTTCCTGGCCGCATCCCTTGCGGCCGTCCCGGCCCTGCGCGGCGCGCGGGCGGCCGAGCCCGGCGTGCTGCGCATCGGCTACCAGAAGAACGGCATCCTGGTGGTGGCCAAGCAGCAAGGGATCATCGAGCGACGCCTTGCGGCCCTGGGTCATACGGTGCGCTGGGTGGAGTTCTCGCTCGGGCCGCCCTTGGTCGAGGCTCTGTCCCTCGACGGGATCGATTTCGGCCAAACCGGCGACGCACCGCCAATCTTCGCCCAGGCGGCGCGCTCCAGCCTCGTCTACGTAGCCGCCCAGGAAGCCGGCGGCTCCGGGGCCGGGATCCTGCTGCCCAAGGGTTCGACCTTGCGGAGCCTCGCGGATCTCAAGGGAAGGCGCGTCGCCTTCGGCAAGGCAACGAGCGCACACAACCTTACGGTGGCGGCTCTGGAGAAAGCGGGTCTCAGCTACGCCGATATCGAGCCGGTGCTGCTGGCACCAGCCGACGCGGCGGCAGCCTTCGCCCGCGGCAGCGTCGACGCCTGGGTGATCTGGGATCCTTATCTCGCCATCGCCGAGGCGGGGGAGGGCGTGCGCGTGCTGGCCTTCGCCACCGAGATCACGCCACAGAACAATTTCTTCCTGGCGAGCCGTGCCTTTGCGGAAGCACACGGCCCGGTGCTGGTCGCGGCGATCGACGCGCTGAGCGAGGTCGCCGCCTGGTGCCGGGAGAACCGCGGCGCGGTCGCGGCGCTCCTGTCGCAGGGCACCGGCGTGCCGCTGCCGGCCACCCGCCGGGCGGTGGATCGCAACGATTACGTGATCGGCCCGATGACGGCGCGCGTCACTGCCGAGCAGCAGGCCGTCGCCGACCGTTTCCACGCCCTCAAGCTGATTCCCCAACCGATCCGCATCACCGACGCGGTCTGGACACCGCCCGCCCGCAACGGCTGAGATCTCATGACCGACCGAACCTTCCGCATAGCCGGGTCCGGGCTTGCCCCGCACCGCCGAAAGCTCCTGTCCGTGGGCCTCGGCCTGGCGGCGACCGGCGTCCTGCGGCCTGCCCGGGCCGCAGGCGGCACCGTCCGGGTCGGCTACCAGAAATACGGGTCGCTCGTGCTGCTGAAGGCCCGCGGCACCCTCGAGACGGCGCTGAAGCCGCTGGGCTACGCGGTGACGTGGTCGGAATTCCCGTCCGGCCCGCCCCTGATGGAGGCCCTGAATGCCGGGGCGATCGATTTCGGCACGGCCGGCGAGGCGCCGCCGATCTTCGCGCAGGCGGCAAGCCCGGACTTGCGCTACGTGGCGACCGAGCCGCCGGCCCCGCGGGGCGAGGCGATCCTCGTGCCCAGGGACAGCCCGGTGCGCAGCGTCGCCGACCTGCGCGGCCGGACGCTGGCGCTCAACAAGGGCTCGAACGTTCACTTCCTGGTGGTGCGGGCGCTGGAGCAGGCCGGCCTGCCCTACGACGCGGTGAAGTTCGCCTTCCTGGCGCCAGCGGATGCCAACGCCGCCTTCGTGCGCGGCGCCGTGGATGCCTGGGCGATCTGGGATCCCTATCTCGCCGCCGCCGAGCGCGCCACCGGCGCCCGCGTGCTAGCGGACGGGCGGGGGATCGCACCCAACCGCGAGTTCTATCTCTCGCGTCGCGGCTTCACGGAAGCCAGCCCGGAGATCATCGCGGCCGTGCTGACGGCGATCGGGGCGATCGACACCTGGGCGGCGGGCCACGCCGAGACCGTGGCGGCGGAACTCGCGCCCTCCGTCGGCATCCCGGCGCCGGTCCTCAAGATCGCCCTCGAACGCCAATCCTACGGGGCCGCCCCCCTGGACGCCGCTGCGATCGCCGACCAGCAGCGGGTGGCGGACGCCTTCCACGGCCTCGGCCTGCTGCCGAAGCCGATCCGCGTGGCCGACGCGGTCTGGACACAGCCCGAACGCCGGGCGGAGAGCCGATGATGCGCCCCACCCCCCTCGCACGCCTGCGCGACACGGCGCTGCCGTGGCTCCTGCCGATCGCGATCCTGCTGGGCTGGCAGGCTGCGGTGTCGGCCGGCCTCGTCTCGAACCGGTTCATGCCGGCCCCCCTGGACGTGGTCCGGGCCGGCTGGGAGGCCGGGCGCACCGGCGAACTTTGGACCAACCTTTGGGTCAGCACCCTGCGGGCCCTCTCGGGCTTCGTTGTGGGCGGCGGCATCGGCTTCGCCCTCGGGTTGGCCAACGGCCTCTCCCGCGTGTCGGAGCAGCTGACCGACACCTCCGTCCAGATGGTGCGCAACGTGCCCCACCTGTCGCTGATCCCGCTGGTGATCCTGTGGTTCGGCATCGGCGAGGAGGCCAAGCTGTTCCTGGTGGCGCTCGGCGTGTTCTTCCCGATCTACGCCAACACCCTGCACGGGATCCGCTCGGTGGACCCGGCGCTGGTGGAGATGGGCCGCGTCTACGGCATGTCGCGCACGGAGCTGTTCACCAAGGTGGTGCTACCCGGCGCCCTGCCGTCGATCTTCGTCGGCCTGCGCTACGCGCTCGGCATCATGTGGTTGACGTTGATCGTCGCCGAGACGATCTCCGCCTCTTCGGGGCTCGGCTACATGGCCATGCAGGCGCGTGAGTTCATGCTGGTCGACGTCGTGGTGCTGGCGATCCTGATCTACGCCGCCCTGGGCAAGCTCGCGGACGCGCTGACGCGCCAGCTCGAGCGTGCCTGCCTCGCCTGGAACCCCGCCTACAGGAGCGCCTGATGCTGCTCGACGCCCTTCGCCGAGAGGCTCCGGCCGATCCCGTCCCCGAGACCCGGAGCGCCGACGCGGGCTCGCTGCCGCCGCCCCATCAGCCGGCGCCGGCCGCCGGCCGCGGCATCGCCGTAACCGCCCGCGATCTCAGAAAGAGTTTCGACGGCCATGCCGTCATCGAGGGGCTCGACCTCTACCTGCCGGCCGGCGGGTTCACCGCCGTGGTCGGGCGCTCCGGCTGCGGCAAGAGCACCCTGCTGCGGCTGATCCTGGGGCTCGAGGCGCCAACGGGCGGCCGGATCGTGCTGGAGGGCCCCGAGACCGGCCCGCGCCGGAGCGATCCGCCCAAGCGCATCATGTTCCAGGAGCCGCGGCTGCTGCCCTGGGCGCGCGTGGTCGACAACGTCACGGTCGGCCTGTCGGGCCAGGGCTCCCGGGCCGAGCGCCGGGACAAGGCGCTCGCGGCCCTGGCCGAGGTCGGCCTCGCCGAGAAGGCGGGGCACTGGCCCGCGACCCTGTCGGGCGGCCAGCGCCAGCGCGTCGCGCTGGCCCGGGCACTGGTCGGCCGGCCGGGCCTGCTGGCCCTGGACGAGCCGCTCGGCGCCCTCGACGCGCTCACCCGCATCGGCATGCAGGATCTGATCGAGCGGATCTGGCTGGCCCAGGGCTTCACCGCCCTGCTGGTCACCCACGACGTCTCCGAGGCGGTGGCGCTGGCCGACCGCATCCTGGTGGTCGAGGCCGGCCGCATCGCCCTCGACCTGCGGGTCGACGTGCCGCGCCCGCGTCGGCGTGGGGATCCGGATCTGGCGCGTCTCGAAGGGCGTATTCTCGATCATCTGCTCGGCGCCGAGCCGAACGTCTGACGCCGGGTCGCCGTTTCCTTGAAGCGGCGGCCTGCCCTAGCTCTTGGTGATCGCCGGATGCGAAAAGTCGGATCCGGCTTTTCCGCATCCGGCCCATAGCCGCAATGGAGACCCCGATGACCGCGACGAATGACGGGCGCGCCGACGTCCTCTGGTTCCTGCCGACCCACGGCGACGGGCGCTATCTCGGCGCCCAGGAAGGGGCTCGCGACGTCTCGATCAGCTACCTCCGGCAGATCGCCCAGGGCGCCGACGAACTCGGCTATTACGGCGTGCTGCTGCCCACCGGACGCTCCTGCGAGGATTCCTGGATCATCGCCTCGGCGCTGGCGCCGCTGACCAAGCGTCTGCGCTTCCTGGTGGCGGTGCGGCCGGGCCTGATGGAGCCGTCCGCGGCCGCCCGCATGACCGCGACCCTCGACCGGATCTCGGACGGGCGCCTCCTGATCAACGTCGTCACCGGCGGCGATCCGGTGGAGCTGGCCGGCGACGGCGTGTTCCTGTCCCACGACGCGCGCTACGCCGTCACCGACGAGTTCCTGACGATCTGGCGCGGCCTGCTCTCGGGCGAGACCGTGACCTTCCAGGGCCAGCACCTGCGCACCGAGAACGGACGAGTGATCTTCCCGCCCGTGCAGAAGCCCTACCCACCGCTCTATTTCGGCGGCTCCTCCCCCGCCGGCATGGAGGTCGCGGCCGAGCATTGCGACGTGTACCTCACCTGGGGCGAGCCCCCGGCCCAGGTCGCGGAGAAGATCGCCGCCGCCCGGCAGGCCGCGGAGGCCAAGGGCAAGGAATTCTCCTACGGCATCCGCCTGCACGTGATTGCCCGGGAGACCGAGGCCGAGGCCTGGGACGCCGCGGAGAAGCTGATCTCGAAGCTCGACGACGCCACCATCGCCAAGGCGCAGGAGACCCTCAAGCGGCAGGATTCGGTCGGCCAGAGCCGCATGATGGCGCTCCACGGCGGCTCCCGCGAAAAGCTCGTGGTCTCGCCCAACCTCTGGGCCGGGGTCGGGCTGGTGCGCGGCGGCGCCGGAACGGCGCTGGTCGGCTCGGCCGATCAGGTCGCCGACCGGATGAAGGAATACATCGATCTCGGGATCGACCGCTTCATCCTCTCGGGCTACCCGCATCTTGAGGAGGCCTACCGCTTCGCCGAGCTGGTCTTCCCGAAGCTGCCGCTGCGCGCCACCACGGGCCGGCCGGCGGGCAATGCCCGCAACGACGGACCGTTCGGCGAGATCATCGCCAACGACCTCGTGCCCGCCCGCCGGGTCGGCGCGCACTGAGACGGTATTCCGGCCCGGCTCGCCGCACCCGGGATGCCCGCGCCATCGGCCGGATGGCGGGCAAGACATCAGGGTTTCCGGAGGGCCTGTCGCCCTCCGGCAGCGTTCGGGACGCGCAGCCCGGCAGGCCCGGCGACGCCCTGCCGCATGGCCGTGCCGGCACCGGAAGAGGGTCCATCACCTTCAGAAGACAGGATTTTCCCCGACATCGTCGCACAATGACGATGGAAAGAACGGGGGATGGCGCAGGTTCGGCACATCCGCGCCAAAGTCACGCCATCCTTGACGCTCAGGTGCCGCGGCTATCACCGCGCAGCTCGATCGCGCGATCATCGCACAGCGACAAGGACATCCATGACTTCGACCAAGGCGGTCCTCCTGACCCTCGGTCTCTGCCTCGGCCCGGCCGCGGCGCTGGCCGAGCAATCCCCGGCCCGCGAGGCGCTCAAGCAGCACTGCACCGGCGACTACATGGATTATTGCAGCGCCTACGCGCCCGGCGGCCCGGAGGTCGAGGCCTGCTTCAAGGCGAACATGAAGAACCTGTCGCCCGGCTGTTCGGCGGCGATCACCGCCTACAAGCAGGAGAAGAAGGCGACCAAGCGCGTCAGCGAGGTGCGCTGAGATCGACGCCGCGGCGCCTGTCCGGTAGCCATCCCGTCATCGCGCGCGTCGCGAAGCAACACAGCGTGGCGCGGCGGTTGGCCGTGTCGTGCTGGCCCGGGTCACTGCTCCTCTGGTGATGACGGTGCGGGTGACGTTTTTTGAGCGCGCTGCGGTGCCCGCAGCGTGTGATGAAAACCGGGACATATGCTGCGTTTATTTCAGATCAGCTCACAATAAAGCAGTTCATACGCCTACGATAAGTGAAATACGTTTTACTTCTCAGCTATATTGCTTGCGTTTTACTTTTTAGATATTACAAAATATCGCGAAACATCGCAGGCGTGACATTCCTGCACTTTCCGAAGCCGGGCGCGGCATTAGCCTCCGCCATGCCGCAAATCGGAGATTGCCTCGTGTCCACTGCACGTTGTTTCGCAAAGAATCCTCTCACGCGCGTTCTGGTCCTGGCCGTGCTGGCTGCCAGCGTCGCCGCCTGCGCAACCAAGCCGCCGGCTGAGCCGGTGCCGCTGATCAAGAAGGGCTGAGCACCGCGTCCCGACAGGCGCGGGTTCGCCTTCAGGACGATACCCCAGCACCGTCCCGAATCCGGGGCGGCGCGTTCGGCCGGCCTCACCGCACGGCGATCCCCAGCGGGGCGCCGCGGCAATTGAGATGGGCCGGGTTTGTGGAGACCACGCCTGCGTTGCAGCCGCCCTGCAGCCCGACATAGAGCGGCGTCCCGTTCGCACCGGTGGCCGCCAGGTATCCGATCGGCCGCGTGCCGGCGTCGAGATGGCGCGGGTTGTTGGTGACCAGGCCGGCATCGAGCCCGGCCGTGGTGCCGGCGTAGACCGGCGCGTCGGCGGCCGAGGATGGCTGCGTCAGGGTCGCGCCGATCGGGGCCGTGGTGCACCCCTTGTAACCGGGGTCGATCGTCACTTCGCCGGCATTGCAGCCCGGCTGCGTCCCGACATAGAGCGCCACGCCCGGCGCCCGCGCCGCCGGCGGAGCAGCGGCTGCCCGGGGTGCCGGGGCCGGGTTGTTGGCGGGGAGGGGAGCCGCCTGCCCGCCGGTCAGGGCCGCCCGCAGGGCGACGAGGCCCGCGCGGACGTCCTGCAGGGTGCCGACCACCACGTAGCAGGTGTAGCTGTGCGCCCCCGCGGGGACGTTGTTCTCCCGGAAGACGCAGTTCCACTTCACGGTGGCGTTGCCCGGGCCCGGCAGGGTCGCGAAGTTGAACCGGCCGTAACCGGCATTCGGAACGGTCGCCTGGGGGAGGGCGGGGCTGTAGACGCCCATCGCCCGGGAGCCGTCGGGGGTGGCCAGGATCACCGGCACGCCCTGCTCGCCCGGCCCGGCCGAGAGCGGCACGGACTGGCCGGTCGCCGAGTCGAGGTTCCAGAAGGCCGTGAAGTCCGGCGGCATGTAGGCGGTCGTCGCCTCGAAGGTCGCCGATTTGTGGGGTTGCGCGGTGATGTAGGTGGCGCGGTACGCGATGGCGTTGGCCACGCCCGCGGCGCCCAGGGTGACGGTCTTGGCCAGGACGTCGTCGGACCGGGGTCCGGCATGGGGGCCGGGTCCCTTCGGGCAGCTGCCGGTGACGCGGCCCGGCTCGATCCAGTAGGCCATCTGCGACCGCGTCTGGAGCGTGTCCGGTCCGCGTTTCAGCTCCGTCAGCAGGGTCGTGCTGCGCGGACCCGTACCATCGGAGTCGCTGCCGGCCTCGGTGGGGTTCAGGCACTCGCCGTAGCCGTCGTAGGACGAGGCCGATTGCAGTTCGCGGCCGTGATCGTGGGCGTTGATGAACTGCGTGCCGCCCCAGGTCAGGCTGTCGATCGCGCCGCCGGTGCGGGACGAGACCCCGACCGTGATCGGGGATCCGTTGAAGGCCCGGCTGATCGTCGCCCGGCCGCCGGGCTCGGGCCAGGCGATCGACGGCGCATCCTCGGCCTGCGCGGCCCCCGCGAGGCCGGCAAGCAGGAGCGCGGCGCGCACGGGACGGGGCAGGCGGGTCGAGGCGGGCATCGGCGGTTCCTGTTTGCAGCCGGCTTAGAGCATGACGCCGGGGAGAGGAATCCGTCTCCCGAATCGCCAGGCCCGGCAGAGGGATAGCTCCGGATGCCCAGCCGAAACCGCATTCCCGCAGGGTTCGAGCCGCAGCGGATTCGGTTGAAACTTGAACAACACCGTCGCCCGCCCCTTGCTGCCGGTACGATAATTTAAGCCCCGAGCTGCCATCGGGTTAGAAAGCTGCGGCCAAGCCTGATTCCCGCACGTCCGCGCTGCCTGTGCATGCGGCGGCCGGGGATCTGCTGCTCCGGCCGGGAACACATCTTCGGAATGCGGAAACCGTACCGATGACAACCACCGATATGGCCTCCGCCGGCAGTGGGCGGCCGACCGAGGGACGCGAGGCGCTGGTGCGCACGGCGCGCACGATCGCGGCCGCCGCAGTCGCCACCATGGTCCTGCTTCTCGACCTGATCAGCTTCTCGCAGCTGATCTTTTCCGGCCCGCTCGCGGAGAGCCGCGTCGCCGGGATGTCGGCGATGCTGGCGGCCTACGTGCTGGGCAGCCTCGTCTTCGTCGCGCTGCGGCGAACCGTGGTGGTGTCGCTGTCCTTCATCGGGGCGGCCGCGATCGTGCAGGCGGCGATCGCCGCCGCGGTGGCCGGGGAACTCCGCGACAGCGGCATCACCGATCCCGCCACGGTCGGCCGGATCGTGCTGGTCGCCTGCGGCGTCTCGACCTTCGCCACCGGCCTCGTCTTCGCCCTGCTCGGCACGCTGCGCGCCTCGCTGCTGGCGCAGCTCCTGCCCTACCCGGTCCTGACCGGCTTCCTCGGCGGCGTCGGCCTGCTGTTCCTGAAGAGCGGCCTGCAGATCGGCGCGCATCTCGACGATCCCGCCGCGGCGATGCTGAACCTGCTCGAGCCGGCGGCCCTCGACCCGAGCCTCCTCGATCCCGGGGTGCTCGGACGCATCGTCCTGACCTTCGTCATCGGCTTCTGCGCCTTCTACCTGCCCCGGCGCATCAGGCATTGGGGCACCTACCCGACGGTCATCCTGGTCAGCCTCGTCGGCGTGCATCTCGGCCTTGCCGTGCAGGGCATCGACACGGCCGCCGCGCAGGCGGCCGGATGGCTGATCGAGGCGCTGCCGACGGGATCGATGCTGCAGGCCCCGGCCGCGATGGCGCTCCAGGCCCTCGACCCCGCCCTGCTCCTGCCGATCCTGCCCCGGATCGCCACCGAGATCGTCGTCGCGATCATCATCCAGATCCTCTACGTCATCAGCGTCGAATTGGAGATGCGGCGCGATCTCAACATCGACCGGATGTTCGTCGCGTCGGGGGCGGCCAACCTGGTCGGCAGCCTGTTCGGCAGCCCCGCCATGGGCTTCGGCCGGACCTCGACTCTGCTGCTGCACAATATCGGCGGCAGCCACTGGCTCGGCTGGTGGCTCACGCTCGCCGTGATGGCGGCGCTGCTGGTGTTCGGCGCGAGCCCGCTGGCGCTGCTGCCCCGCCCGCTGGCCGGCGGCGCCCTGATCGCCATCGGCCTCGGGCTGCTGGTCAACCTCGCGCTGGCCTGCCGGACCTTCCCGGTGTGGGAGACCGGCATCGCCCTGGCGGTGTGTGCGGCGACCGCCCTGTTCGGCGCCACCACGGGCTTTTTGGTCGGCGTCGTGCTGGCGATCCTGATCTTCGCAGTCCAGTACGGCCAGATCCCGGCGGTACGCCGGTCGCTGTCCGGTTCGGAGCGGCGCAGCAGCATCATCCGCGCGCCCGACACCGCCGAGCTGCTGCGCGAATCTGGGGACCGGACGCGGATCTACGCGCTGCAGGGCTACCTGTTCTTCCTCAACGCCCAGACGATCTATCGCCGGGCCGCCGCGGAGCCCGGCACCCTGCGCACCCTGATCCTGGACTTCCGCGATTGCGTCGGGCTCGACAGCTCGGCCTTGATCGCGTTCCGCAAGATCGGGCAGCTCGCCGAGCAGCGCGGCTTCGACGTGCTGCTGGTCCATCTGGGGGCCGCGGCGCTCAGGCAGATCGAGCGCGGCGGTCTCGCCGGTCTGCGGCTGCGGACGCGCCACACCCTGGACGAGGCCCTGCGCGAGGCCGAGACGCTGCTGCTCACCGAGACCGGCTCAGCCGGGGAGGGGGCCGTCGCGCACTTTGCCGAGCACATGGCCGACCGTCTCGGTTGCAGTCTCGCGCAGGCCGATTTCGCGCCGTATCTCAGCGTCCGCACCCTGGCGGCCGGCGAGGCGCTGCTCCGCCAGGGCGAGGCGGCCGACACCCTGTACTTCCTCGAGCAGGGCGTCGTGTCCATCGAGATGGAGGTGTCCGGCCGGCCCAACCTCCGCCTGCGCACCACGACGGCCGGCACGGTGATCGGCGAGATCGGACTGGTGAAGGGCGGGCGGCGCACCGCCACCGCCCTCGCCGAGAGCCCCTGCCGGGTGATCGGCGTCGACCGGGCCGCGCTGGCTCGGATGGAGCGCGAGCGCCCCGACCTCGCCCTCGCGCTCCAGCGCTTCCTGATCCTGGAGCTCGCCGGCAAGGTCGCCGACACCAACCTGCTGCTCGAGGCCGAGCTGACCTGAGGATTGGAGCATCGTCCCGAAAGGTGGCCGCCGCCTTTCGGAAAGAGACGATGCGAAGCGAAGACCTCGCGCATCGTGCCGGTGCCGATATCCGGCACGATGCGCTAGGCCGCGGCCAACACGGCGGCGAGACCGATATGGGTGACCTGGTGGAGGAACTGATCGACCCCGATCAGCCACGAGAACCGCGCGTCCGAAGCCGGGAAGCGGGTCCGCTGGCCGATCAGCGCCTTGCCCCGGTCGATCCCCGTGTGGATCGCGAAATCCACGAGCGCCAGCCACCACAGGGCCGGCTCGACCGCCAGGGCGATCAGCAGCGTCCCGAAACCGTGCAGGCCGGTATGGGCGCAGAGCGGCCAGGCCCAAGCCGAGGCCCGGTCCTTGCCATGGGCCATCCAGTTGGTCTGAAGCAGGAAATCCGCCGCGAGGTGCTTCACCGCGAAGGCGACGAGCAGGAGCGCGAAGAAGCCCACAGGAACGGGCGTGTCGACGGACGGCATTCCGGCCCTGTCACTCCTGGCGCGCCCCTGGCGCGACCGCGCGGGACGATCCGCTCCGAGCGTCGAATCGTGCACCGTCCATACACCCGTGCCGCGATTCGGGCAGCGCGACGCCGCACGCGGGCTGTCGATCGACACGCGGAAAACCGGGTTTCCGACGGATCCGCAGCCCTCGGTCGAAGCGGGGCGGAAGGCTCTAAACCGTAAGGATGACGCTGCCCGTGGTCAGGCCGCCCTCCAGGGCGGCATGCGCGCGGGCGGCGTCCCGGAGGTCGTAGGCGGCTCCGATCGGGTTGATCAGGCCGACCTCCAGGGCGGCGATCAGGTCCGCGGCGCCGCGGCGATACAGGTCCGGATCGTTGGCGTAGGCCATCACGCTCGGTCGCATCAACGCGACCGACCGCCCGCCTCCCAGCGTCTCGACGCGGACAGGCGGGATCGGCCCGGCCGGCTGGCCGAGGCTCGCCACGGTCCCGAACGGCCGGACCGCCGCGAAGGTCCGTGCCAGCATGCCGCCGCCGATGCCGTCGATCGCCAGATGCACGCCCTGCCCATCCGCCAGGGACCGCGCCCGCTCGGCCCAGTTATCCGCGCCGTGCAGGAGCACCGCGTCCGCACCGGCCTCCAGGGCCGGCGCGCGCTTGCCCTCGGAACCGACCGTGCCGATGACATGCGCGCCGAGGCGCTTCGCCCAGCGGGTGACGATCTGGCCGAGCCCGCCCGCGGCGGCGTGGACCAGGATCCAGTCGCCGGGCCCGACCGCCCGGACCTTGTGCAGCAGCATGTGGGCGGTCAGGCCGCGCAGCATCGTGCCGCCCATCAGACGGTCGGGGAGGGTGGCGGGCAGCAGCACGAGGCGTTCCGCCGGTAGGATACGCGCCTCGGCATAGGCGCCCATCGGGGCGCCGTGATAGGCGACCCGGTCGCCAGGGCTCGCCGACACGACCCCCGGGCCGACGGCCTCCACCGTCCCGGCCGCCTCGAAACCGAGCACCGCCGGATAGGCGGCGACCGGATAGAGGCCGGTCCGGAAGTAGATGTCGACGAAGTTCACGCCGATCACGGATTGCCGGATGCGGACTTCGCCTGCACCGGGTTCACCGATGTCGATCTCGGCCGCCGTCAGGACATCCGGCGCGCCGGGCCGGGTCATCGTCATCACTGTCGTCATGATCAACCTCCTGTCCCGACAGAGAACCGCGTTTTAGTCTGTGGGAGAATTCGGTGCCTCTTCACGGGCCTCGTGCGAAACTTCACCGATGATCGATTGGCAGGATCTCCACCACTTCGCGGTGCTCGCCCGGACCGGCTCGCTCTCGGCTGCGGCGCGGGACCTCGGGGTCGATCACGCGACGATCGGCCGGCGGGTCGCGTCCCTGGAGGACGCCCTGGCGCTGCGGCTGGTGGAGCGCCTGCCGCGCCGGGTCGCGCTGACTCCGGAGGGGACCGCCATCGCGGCCCTGGCGGCGGAGATCGTCCGAACCGTACAGGCGATCGAGCGCCGCGCCCTTGGCTACGCGGCGGCACCGGTCGCCACGGTCCGGATCAGCGCTCCGCCGGCCGTGGCAGCCCGCCTCATCGCCCCGCAGGTCGCGCGTTTCCACCGGGCGCATCCCGGCATCACCCTGGTCCTGTCCGGTGCCGCCCGGATCGCCGCCCTCGACCGCGGAGAGGCGGAGATCGCCGTGCGTCTGACCCGCCCCGACGACCCGGATCTCCTGATCCGCCGCATCGGGGTGATGCGGTTCGCCCTCTACGCAAGCCCGGACCAGGCCGCGCGGCCGCCGGCGGATTGGACCTTCATCGGCTACGATTCCGCGCTGGACCACGTTCCCCAGCAGATCTGGCTGCGGACCCTGCTGGGGAGCCGTCCGATCGTATTCCAGGCCAGCGACCTGTTCGGCCAGCAGGAGGCGGCCCGGGCCGGCCTGGGCGCCGTCGTCCTGCCCCGTTTCCTGGGCGATGCCGACGGGGTCCTGGCCCGCCTGCCGGCCCAGCCGGAACCGCCGAACCGGGATGTCTGGCTTGCGACCTATCCCGACCTCACGCGCTCGCCCGTGATCCGCGCGGCGCTGGATTTTCTGGCTCGGGTGATCGGCCTGGGATGCCCGATTGCCGCACCGGCGGATCCGGGTCGCGCCGCCGCGCCTGAGAACGCGGTCTCGCCGTAGCCGAGCGGGGGTGATCCGGTCGAGGATCGGCGCGCAGCGTCATGGGCGCAGGCCCCAGGCCGCGGCGTGGAGCCCGCGCAGGCTGCCCGCCGGGACCGCGGCGCGCTTCCGGGGCGCGGGCGGGGCCGGGTCGAGCGCGACCAGGCGGATCACCTCAGCGGCCAGCCGGGTGTAGTCCGCCAGGTGTACGCCGTCCGGGTCGAGGCCCGTGCGGGCGAGACCCGTGCAGGCAAGACCCGTGCAGGCAAGACCCGTGCAGGCGAGACCCGTGCAGGCGAGACCCGTGCAGGCGAGACCCGTCCCGGCGCATCCCGGACCGCCGTCGCGCAAGCCCGCGAACGGGTCGAAGAAGCTGTGGCCGCCGGCCCGGCAGAGGCCTTCGAGGCGGTCCGAGAAGGCTGCGACTGCGGCGGGGTCCCGGCCGGTCGTCCAGGCGCCGATCGGCGGGACGGACGCGACGAAGACCTGGGCCGCCCAGGCGTCCAGAACCCGCAGGATGCGCCGGACCGCAGCCTCGAACCGGCGCTCCGTACCCACCCGCTCCGGATGCCGCCAGCGCATGATGTCATTGGTGCCGATGATCAGGATTGCGGCCGCGCAGCGGGCCGGGGCCCGGAGGCCCGCGAGGTACGTCGCGCAATCGGCCGCGGTGCTGCCGCCGAGGCCGAGATTGATGCTGGGCCGGCCACCGAAATCCGGATGCCCGAGGAACTCGGCATGCGAGTTCCCGACCAGCAGCACGCTCTCGGGAGTGGCTTTGCGGAGTGCCGCCTGCAGGGCCGGGCCGCGCTCGGCCAGACGATTGCGGACGATTCGCCCGTGCCGCCACTGCCGGGCGGAGGTCTCGATCCATGACTCGATCCGTGTCCCGATCCGTGGCGCGTGCATGGTGGTCCTGAGCAGGCATGAGGGATCGGCCGCCCGCGGGAGGGCCCGGGCACGGGGGACATATTGGATCGTATCGAGACCTAGTCTTCGGCCAAATTTTTCGTCTTAAGGCCGCAGAAACACTTCGTTACTTTCGATCATGCGCGCAAAGACAGATTAGAGAACCGCGCTCTGACGCCCGATGACCTTCATCTAAATATGTGGGAATTATTCACACGTCAATGGTGAAGCTGGTCCGGGGCGACGTCGTCGGGCCGGCCTTCCGGACTTCACGATCCCGCGCTACGCCGGGCCTCCGACACACCCGGGGGAGCCAGGATGATCAAGGATCGCGTCTACATCGTCACCGGTGCCGGCTCAGGGCTCGGCGCCGCCGTGGCGCGCAGCCTCGTCGCGGCCGGCGCCAGCGTCGTGGTGGCGGACATCGCCCGGGAGGCCGGGGCCGGGGTGGCGGCGGAGCTAGGCGCGCGGGCGCGCTTCGCGGCCACCGACGTCACCAGCGAGGCGGACGGGCAGGCGGCGGTTCAGGCGGCGCTGGACGCGTTCGGGCACCTGCACGGGCTCATCAACTGCGCCGGGATCGCACCGGGCGAGAAGGTGGTCGGCCGCGAAGGCCCGCACCGGCTGGACAGCTTCGCCCGGGCGGTGACGGTCAACCTGGTCGGCACATTCAACATGATCCGGCTGGCCTCCGCGGCGATCGCCCAGGAGGCGCCCGACGCGGAAGGCGCCCGCGGCGTCATCGTCAACACCGCCTCGGTCGCGGCGTTCGACGGCCAGATCGGACAGGCGGCCTATGCGGCCTCGAAGGGCGGCGTCGTCGCGATGACCCTGCCGATCGCCCGGGAGTTGGCCCGGCACGGCATCCGGGTCGTCACCATCGCGCCGGGGATCTTCGAGACGCCCATGATGGCGGGGATGCCGCAGGAGGTGCAGGACGCCCTCGGCCAGAGCGTGCCGTTCCCGCCCCGGCTCGGCCGCCCGTCGGAATATGCCGACCTCGTCCGGCACATCTGCGAGAACCCGATGCTCAACGGCGAGACGATCCGCCTGGACGGGGCGCTGCGGATGCCGCCCCGCTGAGAGGACACGGGCGCATCGCCTCATCCCGGACGCCGGCAACCCCCATCCGGAGCGCGACTCTAACCGATCGAGACGCTGGTCAGGAGTTCGGCGGCCCGGCGCACCTCGGTGACGATCAGTTCCTCGCTCGGCCCCTCGATCGGCATGTCGGACAGGATCGCGGCGACGTCGCGCTTCACGTCCTCGCGGATCTCCGGGTTCTCCTCGGACAGGCGCCCGATCAGGACGCCCAGGACGATCTCCAGCGCGGAGAGCTTCGCGTGCACGCGGGTGAAGTCGTCCAGCGGTTCCGGCTCGTTCGCGTTCATGAGGTGCTCCCGGTGTCGAGGCACCGCACCGTCCGGATGGCGGGCGACGCCTCGGGCCAGCCATACGCTCCCGCGGCCCGCCGGGTCGATCCCGGGACGCGCCGCGATCAGGCGGCCGGGCTCTCGTTCCAGGCGGCCAGGGCCGCCGCGACGCCGGCGCCCGGCGGAACGGTGAAGCCTTCCGCCCGCAGGACAGCCTCCAGGGCACCCAGGGTGATCAGCACCTTGTGCTTGCGGGCGTTGTAGCCCATCGCGCCGATCCGCCAGACCTTGCCGGCCAGGGGCCCGAAGGCGGTGCCGATCTCGATCTCGAAATCCTCCCGCATCCGGCGCCGCACCGCCTCGCCGTCGATCCCGTCCGGGATGTACAGCGCGGTGACGTTGGTCATCCGGTACCGGTCGTCGCCGAACACGGTGAGCCCCATCGCCCGGATGCCGGCCGCGACCGCGCGACCGGCGGCCGCGTGCCGGCGATAGCAGGCCGCCAGACCCTCGCCGAGCAGGACCCGGGCGCATTCGCGCGCGCCGTACAGCATGGTGGTCGCCTCGGTGTGGTGGTTGAGGCGCTTCTCGGACCAGTAATCCATGATCATGGCGAGGTCGAAGTAGTTCGAGCCGATCCGCACGCCTAAGCCGTCGTCGATGTCGTCCCGGCGGATGCCGTGCTCGACGTGGCGCCGGGAGAAGATCCGCTCGGCCGCCGCCGGCGAGACGGTGATGGGCGACGAGCCCGACGGGCCGCCGAGGCATTTCTGCAGGCCGCCGGTCACCACGTCGATGCCCCAACGGTCGGCGGCGATCTCCATGCCCCCGATGGTCGCGGTGGCGTCGACGTACGAGAGGGCGCCGGCCCGGCGGCAGAGGTCGCCGAGCCCGTCGAGGGGCTGGGCCATGGTGGTCGAGGTGTCGCCATGCACAGTGGCCACGACCTTCGGGCCGAAGCGCTCAACCGCGGCGGCGATCGCCTCCAGGGGCACGACCTCGCCCCAGGGCGCATCCACGGTCTCGACCACGGCGCCGACCCGCTCCAGGATCTCGGTGAGCAGCAGGCCGAACCGGCCGAAATTGACCACCAGCACCCGCTCGCCGGGGGCGACCAGGCTCACCAGGGCGGCCTCGATCCCGGCCCGCGCCGTGCCGTCGACCAGGAAGGTCCAACGGTTCTCGGTGCCGAAGACCGGGCGATAGAGCGCCATCACCTCGTTCATGTAGGCGGTCATCTCGGGGTCGAACTGCCCGAGCAGGTCGGCCGACATGGCGCGCAGTACGCGCGGATGGGCATTGACGGGGCCCGGCCCCATCAGGAGCCGCTGGGGCGGGTCGATCTCGCCGATCTGCTCAAGCACGGGCTGGCTTCCTTCGCTGTCGCGCATTCCGGGCGGGCCGACGCAATCCTTCGGCCAGCCGCCTCCGCCCTGTCGCCTCCGACCCTGCAGCGGTCGAGAGTGGTGCTAGGGACCCGCGGCGCTTCGATCAAGCCAAGCGTTTTTCCTCAGGGCCGGAAACCCCATCCGGGCCGCGGCGTTTCACGGTCCCGAGACAGAACCCGCAAAGGGAAACACGCCATGATCAACCGCCTCGCCACCGCGGCCGGCCTGCTCGCGCTCTCGACGAGCTTCGCCCTGGCCCAGACCGCAACGCCCGCGCCGGCTCAGCCGGCGACCCAGACCGACAGCAGCATGAAGGAGTGGCAAGTCGCCAAGGTCGCCAAGGTCGGCCTCGCCCAGGCCCTGACGACCGCCCAGGCGCAGGGCGACGAGAAGGGCGGCCGCGCCATCGACGCCGATTTCGAGAAGGCCGACAGCAAGAACCCGGCGCACTACGCCATCAAGGTCGTCTACCCGAGCGGCAAGCTGGTGGAATACGGCATCAACGCCGATACCGGCGCCCTGTACAAGACCGAGAACCAGCCGATCGAGCGCTACTTCACCCGGCTGAAGCCCGCCGACTTCCAGAACGCCAAGACCCCGTTGAAGGACGCGCTCTCCATCGCCGAGCAGAAGGCCGGCGGCGGCAAGGCCTACGAGGCCGAGGTCGAGAAGGACGGCTCGACGGTCCAGTACGAGATCAAGGTGGCCGGCGCCGACAAGGAGCAGACGGTGAAGGTCGGCCCGGACGGCAAGGTGGTCGACTGATCCCGTAGGGATGCCATCCGAAGCGGCGGGGCCGCTCCAAGACCGCCCCGCCGCTGCACGGTGTCGCCCCGCCGCCCGGCCGCGGAGCCGGGCGGCCGCTTCGGCGATTGCTCCCGGGTGAGACTGCGGACCGGGAGCGCGAACATGAAATCAGGCACGCAAGACTCCCGAAAAATCCTCGGAACGGCCCATACCCGGGTCGAGGGGGCCGACAAGGTCACCGGCCGGGCGCTCTACGCTTCCGACCGGCCCGGCCCGGAGGCGACCGCCCACGCCGCCCTGGCCACCAGCACCATCGCCCGGGGTCGGATCATCGGGTTCGATCTCGCCGCAGCCGAGCGGGTGCCGGGGATGCTGGCGATCTTCACCCACCAAACGTTTGCCGGGGCGGTGGCGCCGGTGAAGCACCTGATGGCCGGCGGCTACGCCAACAGTTCGCACCGGCCCCTCGACTCCGATGCGGTGGCGTATGCCGGCCAGATCGTCGCGTTGGTAGTGGCCGAGACCCAGGAGGCGGCCGAGGAGGCGGCCGGCGCGGTTCGGGTCTCCTACGCGGAGGAGCCGGCCTCCGGCGGCTTCGACGCCCCCGGGGCCGAGACGGTCCGGCTCGCGGACCTCAAGGCCCAGCACGCCGACATCGCCCGGGGCGACGCCGAGGCCGGGATGCGGGAGGCCGCGATCCGGGTCGAGGCGCGCTACGAGACCCCGATCCAGCACCACAACCCGATCGAGCTGTTCACCACCCGGGCGGCCTGGGACGGCGACCGCCTCACGGTGCACGAGCCGACCCGCTACGTCGGCGCCGTGCAGCACGGGCTCGCCGCGCAGCTCGGCCTCGATCCCGCACAGGTGCGGGTGGTGTCGGGGCTGATCGGCGGCCATTTCGGCTCGAAGTTCGCGCTGTCGCAGCACACGGCCCTGGTCGCCCTGGCGGCCCGCCGCATCGGCCGGCCGGTGTCGCTGGTGCCGACCCGGCGGCAATGCTTCACCATCGCCAATTACCGGCCGGAATCGCGCCATGCCATCCGGCTCGGCGCCGACCGGACGGGGCGGTTCACCGCCCTGGTGCACGAGGCCGAGACCGTGACCTCGCGGTTCGATCCGTTCGTCATGGAGGGGGCCGAGGTGACCGCGGGCCTCTACGCCTGCCCGAACATCCGGACCGAGGAGCGGGCCGTGCGGGTCGACCGCAACACCCCCGGGCCGATGCGGGCGCCCCCGGAGGTGCCGTTCCTGTTCGCCCTGGAAAGCGCTGTCGACGAGGTGGCGGTGGCCCTCGGAATGGATCCGATCGCCCTGCGTCGGATCAACGACACCGCGGTGGATCCCGTCTCCGGCAAGCCGTTCTCGACGCGGCCGCTGATGGCCTGCTTCGATGCCGGGGCGCGGGCCTTCGGCTGGTCGCGCCGGGATCCGCGCCCCGGGGCAATGCGCGACGGCCCCTGGCGGGTGGGCCTGGGCTGCGCGGCCTCGGTGCGGCCGGTGAAGATCGCCGCCGCGACCCTGCGGGTGCGGCTCGCTCCGGACGGCAGCGCGGAAGTCGCCTGCGCGCATCACGAGATCGGCAACGGCATCACCACGCTGCTCGCCATGGGCGCGGCCGAGGGCCTCGGCATTCCGGTGGAGCGGGTCGCGGTCCGGCTCGGCGACACGGCGCTGCCGGCGGCCGGCATCTCCGGCGGATCGAGCACGACGACCAGCCTGATGAACGCCCTCGCGCTCGGCTGCGGTCAGATCCGCGAGGCCCTGGCGCAGGCTGCGACGGGGCAGGGCGGTCGCCTAGCCGGCCGGGATCCGGGCACCTTGCGCCTCGCGAGCGGGCGGCTCGCGGCCCCGGACGGGAGCGGAATCGCGCTGGCCGAGGCGGTCGGCCCCGAGGGCGTCGAGACGCTCGCCGCGTTCGTACCCGCGGGGGCCGACCGGGAGAAGGCGCTGGCGGCCCTGCGGCAGGGTCATATCGGGCTGACCCTCGGCGGGGGCGGGCACGCCGTGTCCTGGGGTTTCGGCGCGCAGTTCGCGGAGGTCCACGTCCACGCCGAGACCGGCGAGATCCGGGTGCCCCGCCTCACCGGCGCCTTCGCGGCGGGGCGGATCCTCAACCCGCTGACCGCCCGGAGCCAGCTCATGGGCGGGATGATCTGGGGCCTCGGCTCGGCGCTCCTGGAGGAGACGGTTCTGGACGGTGCCGCCTATCGCAACCCGGATCTCGCCGAGTACCTCGTCCCGACCTCGGCCGACGCCCCGGCGGTCGAGGCGGTGCTGGTGCCGGACCCCGACGATCAGGTCGACGCCCTCGGGCTGAAGGGGCTTGGCGAACTCGGCATCATCGGGGTCAACGCAGCCATCGCCAACGCCGTCCACCACGCCACCGGGCGCCGGATCCGCAAGCTGCCGATCCGACTGGAGGATGTGGCGTAAGGCGACGCACGGCGTGTCCCTCGGGGAGCGGCTACTCCATCGTCGGCGCCAGCTTCTTCACGCTCTGCACGTCCTCGCCCAGCCAGGCGGCGTTCTTGGCGGTGCCGTCGAAGGTCGCGCTCGTCTTGAACAGCTCGTACTTGCCCTCCAGCGCGTAGGGCTTGGAGCGCGACAGCAGTTCGGCCACCGTGGCCTTGTCCATCGGCTTGAACGTCTTCACCGCCTCGAACGCCTGATCGAGGTCGCGCTGGTTCTGGATGCCGGTGATCACCACCGAGACCGGCAGGTTCAGCGAGAAGTGCAGGTATTCCAGCGGCTTGATCGGCGCGTCGGCCTTCAGGATCACCCCGTCGCCGAAGGTCTTCATGGCGAGCGGCGCGATGCCCTCGGCCACGAGGTGCGGCAGCACGAGATGGCCGAACGAGCGGAAATGCGCATCCATCACGTTGAGCGGCATCTGGCAGGAATCGAAGTGGAAGCCGCGCTCCTGCGCCACCGCCAGCATCTGCAGGTGGATGCGCGGGTCCTTGTGGCCGGTGAAGCCGATGTAGCGCAGCTTGCCCTGCTTCTTGGCCTCCAGGAATCCCTCCATGGCCCCGCCTTCGGCGAAGACGCGGTCGGGATCGTCGTAGCGCAGGATCTCGTGGTGCTGGACGAGGTCGATCCGGTCGGTGCGCAGGCGCAGGAGCGACTGGTCGATCTGCTTGAGCGCCTCCTCCTTGGTCCGCCCGTCCATCTTGGACATCAGGAAGACCTTGTCGCGGTAGCCGCCCTCGGCCAGGGCCGCGCCCATGCGCAGTTCGGAGCGGCCGTCGTTGTAGTCCCAGCAATTGTCCATGAAGGTGATGCCGCGATCGACGCCTTCGTGGATCAGCCGCGTCGCCTCGGCATCCGTCACCGCGCTCTTGCCGAGGTGGAACCCGCCCATCCCGATCGCGGAGATCTTTTCGGACGTCCGCCCGAACGGGCGGTAGAGCATCTCACCCCGGAGTTCGCCGGGATCGGTGACCAGCGGCAGGTCGGCCGGGTCCTGCGGCCGGGTGTTCGGAAGCGGCGGGACGCTCACGGCCGCACCCGCGCTGCCGGCGCCGGCGAGACCGGTGCCCGTAAGCCCCGCGCCGAGCACGGCGCCCTGGATGAAGCTGCGGCGTTCCATCGGATATCTCCGTTCGGGAAGGTGTCTGGTTCGGACGGTAACGGGTGGCGGGACATCATCGTTCGGCCTCCTGGGCGAGGCGGCTCGCCGCGTTGAGCAGGCGCAGGGCCGCGCAGGCGGCCCCGTAGCCGTTGTCGATATTGACCACCACGATCCCGGGGGCGCAGCTCGCCAGCACCGCGTCCAGGGCTGTGCGCCCCCCTGCGGCGACGCCGTAGCCCACGGAGGTCGGGACCGCGATCACCGCCCCGGCGACGAGGCCGCCGACCACGCTCGGCAGCGCCGCATCCATGCCGGCCGCGACGATCACCACCGGATGCGCCCGGATCTCCTCCAGACGCGTGGTCAGACGCCACAGGCCGGCGACACCGACATCGGCGAACAGCGTCGCGGATCGTCCGGCATAGCCGAGCGTCCGTAAGGCTTCCCGGGCGACCGGGACGTCCGAGGTGCCGGCCGCGACCACGGCCACCCGGGCCGGACCGGCAACCGGCGGGCCCTGCCCGAACACCGCCGTGCGCGAGACCGGACAGTAATCGAGCCGCGCCGCGTGCCCGAGCCGGGAGAACTTCTCCGGGTCGAGCCGGGTCAGAAGCAGCGAGGCACCCCGCTCGCGTGCGGCCGCCAGGATCGCGTCGATCTGCTCGGGGCTCTTGCCGGCGCAGAAGATGGCCTCCTCCAGGCCGATCCGCTCGGGCCGGGCGAAGTCGAGGGTGAATTCGTCCGCCACGCTCATGCGGGGAATGCTCCGGTCAGGAAGGCGCTGCCGACCCGGTAGGGTGCGAACCGGACGGCGCCTGAGAGGCGCGGCGGCGCGATCTCCCGGATGCCGGATCCCAGGGCGGCGCGGCGCTCCGCGTCGAGGGCGGCGAGGCTGCCGGGGTCGAGCTCCACGACCACGCCCTCGGCGCGCACCCGGCAGCGAACCGCCCGCTTGGGGCCCGCCCCGGCATCGAGGGCGCCGCCGACCAGACGCTCGACCGCGTGGATGAAGGCCAAGGTCTCCGGCTCGATCGGGATGCCGGTCTCGACCCGGCTCGACAGGCAAGGCGCGGCCGGCAACTCGGCCACCGCGCCGAGACCGAGGTCGCGGGCCAGCGCCCGCACGGCCGCCTTGTCGAACCCGGCCTCGACATAGGGGTGGCGCACCGCATGCTCCCGGGCGGCGTCGAGGCCGGGTCGGTACTCGCCGAGGTCGTCGCGATTGGCACCCGACAGGATCTGCCGGTCGGTGACGTGCCGGACCGCGCCGTACAGATTGGTCTTGCAGAAGAAGCAGCGGTTCACGGGATTGGCCCGGTAGGCCGGGTCGGCGAACTCGCCGGCTTCGATCACCCGCAGGTCCCAGCCCTCCCGGGCGGCCTCGGCCCGGACCCGCGCGGTCGCCTCCCCGGGCACGGCCGGGGAGACCGCGTGGACCACGAGGGTCGCGGCCGGTGCCAGCCGGTGGGCGAGGGTGGCCAGCGTCAGGCTGTCGACCCCGCCGCTCACCGCCACCGCGACGGGACCGAGCCCCGCCAGCACGGCTTCGAGATGCGCGCGCGTCACCGCTCCTCCTTCGTGGTCTCTCGCAGGGCGAGGCGCTCGGCCTCGCGGCGCACATGCGCCCGGGCAGTGTGGTCTCCCTGGCCCAGCGTATCGTCGGCCTCGGCCTTGGCGGTGCGCCCGCCCGGCCGGTCGACCACCTTCACCCGCACCGGCCGGCCCTCCGGCGCGACCGTGACGGCCTCCCGGCCGAGCACCGCGCGCGCGACCCGGTGGTGGCGCAGCCCGATCGTGGTGGTCTCGCGGAAGCAGGCCGCGATCGCCGCCTCCAGGTTCTCGGGCTGCACCAGGGCCTGGATATGGGCCATCATCCGGCCCTTCTTGCCCAGCACCGGCATCTGCACGACGTCGCGCATGCCGGGCTCCGCGCGCAGGCGGTCGAGGCCCATTGCCAAATCCTCCCCCGACTGGTCGTCGATCTCGAATGCGATCACCACCAGGTCGTCCCGGCCGGGATGAGCGGCGGGCGCCTCCTCCAGCACGAGGGCGCGCAGGCAATTGCTCAGGCCCGGCAGGACCCTCGTGCCGAAACCGATCCCGCTGGGCCCGAGCGTGCCGGCGGGCCGGCCGCGCCCGGGCGCCTCACCGCAGAGATGGCGCAGGATCGCCGCGCCGGTGGGGGTCACGCGCTCCCCCGGGATCCCATCGTCGAGGGTCGGAAAGCCTTCGAGCAGGAGCGTGGTGGCGGGGGCCGGCACCGGCAGGGGGCCGTGCTGGGTCCGGACCCGGCCCGAGCCCAGCGGCAGGGCCGAGACGCTCCAGTTGCGCACCTCGAGGGCGGCGATCAGGTGGGCGGCGGCGACGATGTCGGCGATCGAATCGAAGGCGCCGACCTCGTGGAACGCCACCGCGTCGACCGCGATGCCGTGGACCCGGGCTTCGGCCTCGGCGAGGTGCCCGAAGATCGCCAGCGCATGCGCCCGGACGGCCGGCGCAAGGTTCGCCCGGTCGAGATCCCCGCGGATCTCGGACCAGGGCCGGTGGCCGTGATGCGGCAGGTGGTCCGCGTGCCCCTGCGTCGGGTCGTGGGCGTGATCGTGCGTGGCATGGTGATCGTGGCGGTCCGGATGGGCCGCGTGGCCGCCGTGCCGATGCGGCGCAGGCATCTCAGCCTCGGGGGCCGAGACCGCGAAGCGCAGGCCCCGCAGGATGCCGTCGTTGTGCTGCGACGTGGTGCAGGCGATGCGCGGATCGACGGCCCGCACGCTGGCGCGCACGCCCTCGAGATGCTCGGGAAAAGCATCCAGCAACGCGGCGGCGAACATGTCGCCGGCGACGCCGCCGAGTGCGTCGAGATGGATGTGCATGGTCTGTCGGTCGGCTCGAACCGGTTGCCTGATGCGGTTCAGATCGGCCGCCGCCGGCCGAAGGCAAGGGACGCGGACCCATCGCGGCGACGCGGCGTATCGCCGTCGGTCCGGGCGGAGCCGTCGTCCGTCGGCGCGGCGGCTCCGGATTGCGCGCCGCGGAGCGGTTGGAGGGGCCCACCGAGGGTCAGCTCCGGCCGACGCGTCCTGTAGAACCGGGCCGCTGAGGCCTGACGATCCATCTCAGTTCGGGACCAGCCGCCTTATCGTCTTCGCGGGCACGCCACCGACCAAGACTCCCGCCTCGACATCCTTGGTCACGACAGATCCAGCCGCAACTATAGATTGTTCTCCGATCGTAACGCCGCACAAAATGATTGCCCCGGCTCCGATCCAGACACCGTCATGCACGATGATGTCTTTGTGGAATGTCTGACGCGTTATGCTTGTTCTATCGTGGAACGCGTCGATGACGAGATCATGCGTCGATGTTTCGAAGCTTACCCTGGAACCGACCATGCATCGATTACCGATCTCGATCCGCGCGTTCCGGCAGGCAAATCGGACATCGGAATTGATGAATGTTTGATACCCAATCGTAAGACCTCTTATAGCCTCGTCGTTGAGACTTTGTTCAAAAATGATGGGACTGGAAATATGTGATTTTGCTCCGATTCGGACGCCAATATTGCGCAACAGCGCTCGCCGCGCGCCGTTGAGCCCGTAGAAATTCGGAATCCGGTTATATACGATTAGTATAAAATAACTATATAACCGCAATAAGTAGAGCACACTCAATTCAATCGCCCATATATATCCGCCGATTGACGGCATTTGGTTAAATACTATCCTGAAAATCAATCTTTGAGCAAGCGTATCCCGCCATGGCTCAGGCGCGGATCCCGGCAGCTGCCCCGTCCGAGCGCATGTTACAGCCGCCGGCGGGGGTCCGGGCCGGTACGCCGGTCTCATGCCAGGTGTCTCAGGCCAGGTGTCTCAGGCCAGGTGTCTCAGGCCAGGTGTCTCAGGCCAGATGCAGGTAGGCTGGGTCGAACAGGCCGCGCTCCATCAACCCGTCAAGGTCGTGGATCGTCAGGCGCCGGCCCCGCAGAGCGATGAGGCCGCCGGTGCGCAGCGCCTTCAGGGTACGGTTGATATGCACGCTGGTCTGGCCGAGGGCGTCGGCGAGGTCGGGTTGGGTGATCGGCATCGGGATCGTGTTTCCCTCGGCGAGGCCGACCCGGGCGAGCCGCAGGTACAGCTCGCAGAACAGGTGCGCGAGGCGCTCGATCGCCGAACGGCGCCCGACGCTGGCGATCCACTCGCGCTGGAGCGCCGTGGTGTCGCGCATCTCGCGCCACAGGCACTCCTCCACCGCCGGCCGGGTCCGGATCGCCTCGCCGATCTGGTCCGGCGCGATCCGGGCGACCGTGACCGGCGTGATCGCCCCGATGGCGTGGTCAAGGCGAGGCCAGCGGGCCGGGGAGGGGTCGCACAGGTCGCCCGGCAGGAGCAGCGAGACGATCGCTCGCCGACCGTCCGGAAACTGCTTGTAGCGGCAGGCCCAGCCGTCGAGGATCAGGTGGGTGTGGTGCGGGTCTTCGTGCTGCCCGACGATGTCCTGACGCGGCGCGACGGGGCGGATATGCTGTCGGGCGAGGCCGTCGAGGGCGGCGCGGTCCTCGGGCCCGAGCCGGACGTGCCGCTCCATCTTCCGCACGAACGGGTTGTTCACGGCGGCCTCCGGTCAGAGGCCGCAATGCCGATGCGGTTCCGAACCGTCCGTCCATCCGTAGCTGGATCGTCCCGCCCGCGGCCGGCACGCGGCGGGTGGGCGGGCGTGAAAAGAGGGATCCGAGCAGTCGCGGCGCGCCCCAAACCACGCGACGACGCTGCCGATGGATGCCCACCGCACGAAGACGACTGTTGTCACAGGTATATTGCGGCCCGAGCGTCGAAGTCTGGTTGCACGCGACGGCTTATGCCGCGACCGGGCGTGCCCGCGCTAACCTGTGTTAACCACCGCTGAGCCCTTTGGCCGCCCCGTCACGCGGCGGCGGCTCCCACGGAATCGGCCATCTGGGCGCGTCGCGTGCCCAGGGGCTGCGGCTCACCCACGGTGGTGTCCTCGGCGGTCTGATGCTCCATCTCGGCGTTCAGCTGGGCACCGGCGAGCACGATCATGGTCGAGATCCAGATCCAGGTCATGAAGCCGATGGCCGCGCCGAGGGAGCCGTAGGTCTTGTTGTAGCTGCCGAAATGGGCGACGTACCAGGAGAACAGCAGCGACGCGACGAGCCACAGCAGGGCCGCCGCGGCGCCCCCGGGGGTGACCCAGCGCCAGCGCGGCGCGTCCCGGCTCGGACCGTAGCGGTAGAGCAGGGCGAGCCCGAGCAGGACTGCCACGAGCAGCGCCGGCCAGCGCAGCAGGGTCAGCCACCAGGCATCGGTCCCGAGCCCGACATAGGTCAGCACCACCGGCAGCACCACGACCGCGGCCAGAGCCAGGATCAGGAACGCCAGCGCCCCCGCGGTGAAGCCGAGGGAGACGACGTTGAGCAGGACGAAATTGCGCTTCTCGCGCTCGTTGTAGACGATGTTGAGGGCGTCGAAGACGTGCTTCACGCCGCCGTTAGCGCTCCAGACCGACAGGACGATGCTGACGACCAGGCTCAGGCCCAGCGCGGTGTTGCCCTTCTCGTTCAGGCGCTTGACTTGGTCGCCGATGATCTCAAGGGCGCCCTGGGGCAGGACGCCCTGAAGGCTGGCGAGTTGGTCGTTGATGGTCGAGGCGTCGGCCACGAGGCCGTAGCAGGAGACCAGCGCGGCGACGGCCGGGAAGATCGCCAGCAGGGTGAAGAAGGTGACGCCGGCCGCGATCAGCGACAGGCGGTTCTCGCCGATGTCCCGGTAGGTGCGCAGCGCGATGTCCTTCCAGCCCTTGGCGGGAATTTCGGCCGGATGGCTGGCGCCCCGCCCGCGATCGGCCTGGCGGCTCGCGACCGCCCGGGCCTCGCCGCCCTCGTGCGCGGGCGCGGGTTCCGAGGAGCCCGCGAAGGCGGACCGGCGGCCCGGCTCCGCGCCGGCCGGGGCGGAGGCAGGAGCCGGGGCGGCAGACCGCCGCGGGAACGCAACCAGGCCGACGAGCGCGGTGGCCAGCGCCAGGGTCCAGACCGTCGAGGCGTGCCCCCCGGTGTCGCGGGGCACGGTGCGATCGGGATCGGGGGAAGCCATCGACACGCCTCGCTACGGGTTCAGGAACCAAGTCCGGTCGGCCTCCGGAAGGAGACGGATCCGACAGGGAACGCCGTTGCGAGCCCGCCGGTTCGCGGGTCCGTTCGTCTTCGGCCCCGACACCTCGGCCCGTCACGCTTGCTTGTATTGGTTCGTCTCAGTGTCGCGGCAACACGGTCTAAACCCATGTTGGCGCGAGAGCCGCGTGGGCGCGCCACAAGCGAATGCGACGGGCGCGATAGGCCCGCCGTCGATGCCCGGACCTGATGCCAGACACCGAAGGCCACACCCTGCCCGATCCGGCCCGCGACATCCGGCATGGCCTGCCGGACGCGATCCGCATCCACCTCGGGACGCTGCTCGGCCTGACCTACGACGCGGTCGGCCCGACTCCGGCGGCCGCCTCGGATCGCTTTGCCGACCTGTTGGCGCGCCTGGACGCCGCGCTCGCCAAGGACCAGGCCTCAGAGCCGGTCTCGGGGGAGGTCGAACGGGAGGCCGACTTCCGCGCCGGCCTGCTGAAGGTGGTGCCGGCCCTACACCGCTTCGCCGTCTCGTTGACCCGAGACCCCGCCGCGGCCGATGACCTCGTGCAGGACACGCTGCTGCGGGGCTGGCGCGGACGAGCCGGCTTCACCCCCGGGTCCAACCTGGAGGCTTGGCTTTTCACGATCCTGCGCAACGTGTTCTACAGCCAGCACCGCAAGCAGGGTCGCGAGGTCGCGGACACCGACGGCAGCTACGCTGAGCGGTTGACCAGCGTGCCGGAGCAGGGCGGCCATCTCGACCTGCAGGACGTGCGCGCCGCCCTCGACCGGCTCGCCCCGGTGATGCGCGAGGCACTGGTCCTCGTGGCGATCGAGAACCTCAGCTACGAGGAAGCCGCAGCCGTCATGCAGTGTCAGATCGGCACCGTGAAAAGCCGGGTGTGGCGTGCCCGCGAGCAGCTCGCCCGGATGCTGGGCTACACCGGTGCCGAGATCGGCAACGACGGGGTGATGCTGTCGGTGACCGGGACGTCGGCCTGACGCCGCAGCCACGCTCTCCACCGACGAATACCCATCTTCGTCACATCACCCTCTGTATTCGACAGAAAATTTGACTTAGGTGAAGGCGCCCGGGGTCGTTCCTGGGCGACATAGGACGGGTTGGGTCGATTCGTCGTCCCGGCTCAGCTCCCGTCGGTGTGACATCCCCCCGATCCATCGACGGGAGCCCCATCCCGGATCCCCTCAGCGTCCGGTCTCGTCCGCGCGATCGGCGTCGAGCTGCTGCAGCAGCTCCGCCAGCCTCGGATCCAGCACCTCATCGATCACCGGGTCATAGAGCGCGCGCAGCTGGCGCCCCAGGCGCGTCCGCGTCTGCGCATCGAGGACCGGGGCCTCGCTTGAGACCGGGAAGACCCGCAGGGCTGTGGGGGCGGATCGCGGGGCGGCGTGCTGGTGATCGGGACGTGGCATTCCACCTACATCGGCCTGGACCGGCGCGACGGCAACCACACGCCGTCACGAAGTCCCGGGCGGCACGCGATTCCGGCGCATCGTCTTCGTCCGAACGCCGGCGGCTACGGTTCGGGACGAGGCTTCAAGCGTCGTCCTCCGGGGCGAACACTTCGCCCTGCTCGGCCAGCACGGCGTCGGCCTCGTCATGAGCGAGGACATCTGGATCGGCCCGGTCCAGGGCCCGGGCCAGCGCGCGCTCCCAATCCGGCGGCGGGGGGCTGCCCTGCGCGGTCAGGATCTCGGCGGCGCGGGCGCGCAGCCGCGCCCAGGATTCCGCATCCAGCTCGGCAAAACTGCTCCCGAGCCCGAGATCGGCGGCGGCTCGCGCGGCGGCGGCCGTCCAGGCGGGCGGAGCAAGGGGTTCGGTCATAGCGGCCTCCCGTGGCGATCGCGATCCGCTCCGGCACATAGGGCGGCCACACGAAACGACGCGGCCCGGAATTGAGATCGCGGTGCCCTCCGCGGAGGTCAGCGCAGCCCGTGCCGGGCGATCTCCTCCGGCACCAGCTCGGCCGCGTCCTGGCGCGCCAGGATGGCGTCGAGGCCGACCGGGGTGTCGTCCCAGGCATCGACGCCGACATCGCAGGAGCGGCTGGTATCGGGCAGCCAGCCGTGGCTGTGCCCGTAGAGGTGGCGGGTCTCCCGCCACAGGCCCGGCCAGGCCCGGTGCGCGTAGTGCGACAGGAACAGGCGGTGCTGCCGGCCCTGGGAATCCAGGGCCGAGATCCGGGCGCTGTCCGCGGGCGGGTCCGCCCAGGGCAGATCGAGCACGCGGTTGGAATCGTGGTTGCCCCGGATCAGCCGCTTGGTGCCGTTGAGCTGGGCGAACATCGCCGCGCAATGCTCCCGGCTCGCCCCCGCGGCGAAATCGCCGAGATGCCAGACCGCGTCGTCGGGGCCGACCACGGCGTTCCAGGCCGCGGCCAGGGCCGCGTCATGCGCCGCGACGCTGTCGTACCGCGCCTGGCGGTGGCGGAGGATGTGCGGATCGCCGAAATGCGTGTCCGCGGTGAAGAAGAGCGCCATACCGTGAGCTGTCACCGCATCCGAGGGCGCCGTCCATCATGCCCGCCTTCGCGTCCGACGCCGCTCCGAAGTGGATCGGGGCGGGCGCCCAGCAAGGCGCGCGCGGCATCGTGCCCGCCACCGGGGGATCGCACCGATCGCCGCATCGGCGGCCGGTCCCTCGGCGCTGCTCCAGATCGCGTTGCAATCGGGACCGGCTCTCAATCCTTGTCTCAACGCGCTCGCTTGCGCCGAACCGGTCTCCACTTCGGCGGCGCGCGCTCTAATCTTCGCCGCGATGCTCGACCCCACCGCCTACGCGCACCTGCTGGACGCCGCCCGGGCGCATCCACGCCTGGAGGCCGCCATCCGGCAGGCCGGCCCGCTCCGGATCGACCCGCCGCCGCACGCCTGCGTGGCCGACCGTCTGTTCGTCGAGGTCGTGAACCAGCAGCTCTCGACCCGGGCCGCGGCGGCGATCTGGTCGCGGGTCGAGGCCGCCGCGACGGCGGCGGGGTCGAGCCCGCGCGGGCTGTTCGAGGCCGGAGACCCGGCGCTGCTGCGGGGCTGCGGGATCTCGGGCAACAAGGTCCGCGCCCTTCAGGCGATCGTCGCCGCCGAGGCGGCGGGCCTGCTCGGCCCCGAACTCGCTGGACTGCCGCACACCGAGCGCGCCGCGATCCTGTGCGGCATCCGGGGCGTCGGCCCCTGGACCGCCGACATGGTCGGGATCTTCCACTTCCACGACCCGGACATCTGGCCCGAGGGCGACGTGGCGGCGGTGGGCTGCCTGCGCCGGCTCACCGACAGCACCGACACGCGCGCCGTTGCGGCCGCTTTCGCGCCGTACCGCTCGATTCTGGCCCGCACCCTGTGGCGGATCAAGGACACCACCCCGGTGGAGCCCGCAAGTCCGACTGCAAGTCCGACCGCAAGTCCGACCGCACCCCGCCCCCGGCGCCACCGCGCTCCGACGAAATCCGGGTGACGGGCGCCCCCCGATCGGCTATCCGTTCGGCTGGGCGCAGGGCCTGTAGCTCAATGGTTAGAGCCGACCGCTCATAACGGTCTGGTTGCAGGTTCGAGTCCTGCCGGGCCCACCATCCGTCCCGCAGAACCTTGCGGCCCGACAGCCTTTTCGGCCCCCTCGCGCAACCAGCTGTGTCAGCCTCGCCCGGCATCGGCACGGTTTCCAAGGCACGGGCCGGACCATCTGCGACCCTGAGACAACGTCCGCCCGCGGGGCGATCGGAGTGCTCCGGCGTTGGATCAGGGCCTGCACCGAAACCCGGTCGCTGCCGGCCCACCTCTCGTGCTGCGGGCACGGGGTGAGGTGTCGCCCGGCAAACCATGAGCGCTGATCCGATGAGCTCCGACCTGACCGTCTACTACGATGGCGGCTGCCCGCTCTGCCGGGCCGAGATCGGCCATTACCGCGACTGCCGCGGGGCCGAGCGGATCGCCTTCGTCGATATCGGGCGCGATGCGCCGGCGGCCGGCCTGGGGCCGGATCTCGACCGGGGCGACGCCCTGCGGCGCTTCCACGTGCGCGGCGCGGACGGCCGGCTCGTGTCGGGGGCGGCGGCGTTCGCGCGGCTGTGGCGCGTCCTGCCGAACTGGCGCTGGCTCGGCCGCCTCGTCGAGCTGCGCGTCTTCGGGCTGCGGCCCATCCTGCCCGTCGCGGAGGCGGCCTACCGGTTGTCCCTGCCCCTGCGGCCGCGGCTGGCGCGGCTGATCACCCGCCGAGGACGCTCAGACTGCGCGCGCGACCCGCGCGAACCGGCATCGGATCGCCGGTGAACGATGAGGCGCTTCCGCCTCGCCCCGAAAGCTGGCATCCTGACACCGTGATCCTCTGGCTGGCCCTTCGGCGGCTGCTTCCGCTTCTGGCGGTTCTCAGCCTCGCCCTGCTTCCGGTCGCCGCCCCTGCGGCGGTCGCCGGCATGCATGCGCCGACGATGGCCCGAGCGGAGCGGGCCGCGCCGCATGAGCACGGCCAAGCGATGGCGCAGAAGGACTTGGCGCAAAAGGACTTGGCGCAAAAGGACAACATGGCGGGCGCCGCCATGGACGCCATGCCCTGCTGCCCGCCCGAGGCCGCGACCCCGCCGGACCAGCAGCCCGGGGACGGGGACGGGTCCACGGGCTGTCTCAAGGGCTGCCCGCTGATGGCCCTGTGCCTCGCCGGCCTCGCCTCCTTGCCGCCGTCCGGGGTCGGCCTGCCGGTGCCGTTCGCCACCGGAGCGCCTCTGTTCGCCCGGAAGGCGGCACGGTTCGCCAGCGTGACCGGAACGCCGCCGCCCGAGCCGCCCCGAGCCTGAACCCGATGCCGCGGGCCATGACGCCCGCGTGAGGCTGCACGCCCGTGCGGCCGGCCATCGTGTTCAGGAGATTCTGTGTGACCTGCCAATCCGTTGCCCGATCCTTGGCGCGCGCCTGCACGGCCGCGCTCGTCGGCACTGCCCTGTGCGCCCCGGCCCGCGCCGCGCCGGCGGATTACCGGTTCGAACTCGTCACCCGGGAGGCCAAGGTCGGCGAGGCGGTCCTGACGGTCCGCCTGGTCGACACGCGCAGCGGCCAGCCGGTCACCGACGCGGTGATCTTCGCCAAGCGCATCGACATGGCCCCGGACAGCATGGACGAGATGACCTCGACCCTCGCGCAGCTCCCGTCCACGGAGCCGGGCCTCTACCGGTTCAGGACCAAGCTCACCATGGCGGGGGGCTGGCGGCTGTCGCTGGGCGCGAAGGTCCAGGGCGAGGCCGGCACCGTCAGCGACAAGCTCGTCTTCCAGGCCGTGCCGTGAGCCGCCCGGTTTGGCTGGCCGGAACCGTCGCCGCCCTGGCGGCGGGGGGCGCCGGCTATGGGGCGGGACGCATGGGCGGCCCCGATCCGATCCCGCTGTTCGCGCGGGCCTGGGCGGGCTTCGCCGCCGAGCCGTCCGCCGCCACCGGGCCGGTGGTCTATTACCAGGATCCGGACGGCAAGCCGGTCTATTCCCTGTCGCCGATGATGACCGAGGACGGGCGCCTGTTCCGGGCCGTCCAGGCCAGCGAGGATCTCCGATTCGACCGGCCCGCCACGGAGGACGTTCCGGGTCGGGCCGGGCCGGAGGAGGGCGACGGGCCAAAAAAAGATCCCGGCCGGACGGTGCGCTACTACCGCAACCCGATGGGCCTGCCCGACACCTCGCCGATACCCAAGAAGGATTCGATGGGGATGGACTACATCCCGGTCTACGCCGGCGGCGACCCGGACCCGGACACCGTCACGGTCTCGCCGGGCCGGATCCAGCGCACCGGCGTGCGCAGCGCCGTGGTCGAGCGCCGGGTCGTGTCCCGGCCGGTGCGGGTGCCGGGCACGGTGGCGCTCGACGAGCGCCGGGTCACCGTGGTGGCGACCCGCGCGGACGCCTATGTCGACCATGTCGAGGACGTCACCACCGGCGACCGGGTCCGGAAGGGGCAGAATCTGGTCTCGGTCTACGCGCCGGAGATCAACGCCGCCGCCGCGCAGCTCATCGCCAATCCGGGCTTCGACGGCGCCCGGCGCCGCATCCGCAACCTGAACGTCTCCGAGGCCGTGATCGCCGAGATGGAGCGCACCCGGACGGTGCCGCGGGCGATCACCTGGGCCTCGCCCCGGGACGGGCTGGTCCTGGAGCGCCGGGCCGTGGAGGGCATGAAGGCCGCGGCCGGCGACACCCTGTTCCGGATCGCCGACCTGTCGCAGGTCTGGGTGCTGGCCGACGTGCCGGAGCGCGATCTCGCCGGCATCCGCGTGGGCCAGGCCGCGACCGTGCGGGTGCCCGGCCGGACCGCCACCGGCCAGGTCGGGATGATCTACCCGCAGGTGAACCGCGAGACCCGCGCGACCCGCATCCGCATCGCGCTGCCGAACCCGGACGGGCTGCTCCTGCCCGACATGTACGCCGATGTGGAGATCGCCACGGGCTCCACCGAGCCGGTGGTGGCGGTGCCCGAGGGGGCCGTGATCGAGACCGGCGCGCGCCAGGCGGTGCTGATCGAGGCCGGGGAGGGGCGGTTCGCGCCCCGCGCGGTCGAGATCGGGCGGCGCGGCGAGGGCTACGTCGAGATCCGCGCGGGCCTCCGGGCCGGCGAGCGGGTCGTCACCGCGGCGAATTTTCTGATCGACGCCGAGAGCAACCTGAAGGCGGCGCTGGCAAGCCTCGCCGCCCCGCCGGCCGACTGGGAGGCCGGGCGATGATCGCCCGGCTGATCGCCTGGTCGGCGCGCAACCTCGTGCTCGTGCTGATCGGCACCGTCTTCGCGGTAGCGGCGGGAGTCCAGGCCCTGCGCACCCTGCCGCTGGACGCGATCCCGGATCTCTCGGACGTGCAGACCATCGTCTACACCGAGTATCCGGGCCAGGCGCCGCAGGTGGTCGAGGACCAGGTCACCTACCCGCTGACCACCGCGATGCTGACCGTGCCGCGCGCCAAGGTCGTGCGCGGGGTCTCGATGTTCGGGGTCTCGTTCGTCACCGTCATCTCCGCAGACGGCACCGACCCGTATTGGGCGCGCTCGCGGGTGCTCGAGATCCTCAACGGCGCCGGCGGCCGCCTGCCCGCCGGGGTGATCCCGACGCTCGGGCCCGACGCCACCGGGATCGGCTGGGTCTACCAATACGTGATCCTGGCCCGGCAGCGAACGCTCGCCGAGCTGCGCTCCCTGCAGGATTGGGTGGTCCGGTTCGCGGCCTCGCGCGGGGAGGGGGTGGCGGAGGTCGCCCCGGTGGGCGGCTTCGTCAAGCAGTACACCGTGGTGGTCGACCCGAACCGCCTGCGGGCGCAGGGCATCAGCCTGAACCGCCTGCGCGAGGCCATCCGGGCGAGCAACGCCGATGTCGGCGGCCGCACGGTCGAGCTGTCCGAGTTCGAGGTGGTGGTGCGCGGCCGGGGCTACCTCAAGGGCACCGCAGACATCGGCGCCGTCGTGCTCAAGACCGACAACGGCACGCCGGTGCGGGTGCGCGACGTCGCCCGGGTCGAGATCGGGCCCGACGAGCGGCGCGGGATCGCCGAACTCGACGGGGCCGGCGAGGTCGCGGGCGGCATCGTGGTGCAGCGCTTCGCCGCCAACGCCCGCGCCGTCATCGCGAGCGTCAAGGATCGCCTCGACGAGATCGCCAGGAGCCTGCCGTCGGGCACCGAGATCGTGCCGGTCTACGACCGGTCGCAACTCATCGACGCCGCGATCGCGACGCTGACCCACACCCTGGTCGAGGAATGCGCGATCGTCGCGCTGGTCTGCGTCGTGTTCCTGCTGCACCTGCGCAGCGCGCTGGTGGCGATCCTGATGCTGCCGGTGGGGATCCTGATGGCGTTCGCGGCGATGCGGGCGCTCGGGCTCGGCGCCGACATCATGAGCCTGGGCGGCATCGCCATCGCGGTCGGGGCGATGATCGACGCCGCCATCGTGATGATCGAGAACGCCCACAAGCACCTGGAGCGCGCGCCGCCGGGCCGGCCGCGCGCCGAGATCCTGGTCGGGGCCGCCGCCGAGGTCGGGCCGTCGCTGTTCCTGTCGCTCCTGGTGATCACCGTCTCGTTCCTGCCGATCTTCAGCCTGGAGAGCCAGGAGGGCCGGCTGTTCGGGCCGCTCGCCGTCACCAAGACCTTCGCGATGGCGGCGGCGGCGCTGCTGTCGGTGACCCTGGTGCCGGCGCTGATGATCCTGTTCGTGCGCGGCCGGATCGTCCCGGAGCACCGCAACCCGGTGAATCGGCTGCTGATCGGGGTCTACCGGCCGCTGATCGCCGCGGTGCTGCGGGCGCGGATCCTGACGCTCGTCCTGGCGCTCGGGATGCTGGCCGCCACGATCTGGCCGGCGCGCCAGCTCGGCTCGGAATTCATGCCCGAGCTCAACGAGGGCACGCTGCTCTACATGCCCACGACCCTGCCGGGCCTCTCCATCACCAAGGCGGCCGAGCTGCTGGCGACCCAGGACCGGATCATCAAGACGTTCCCGGAGGTCGCCTCGGTCTACGGCAAGGCGGGACGCGCCGGCACCGCGACCGACCCGGCGCCGCTGGAGATGTTCGAGACGATCATCCGGCTCAAGGCCCCGGAGGCGTGGCGGCCCGGGGTGACGCTGGCGAGCCTGCGGGCCGAGATGGACAAGGCCCTGCAGTTTCCCGGCGTGTCCAACGCCTGGACCCAGCCGATCCGGGCCCGGATCGACATGCTGGCCACCGGCATCCGCACCCCCGTGGGCGTCAAGCTGTTCGGCCCGGACCTCGCCGCCCTGGAACCGGTCGCCCGGACGGTCGAGGCGGCAATCCGCACGGTCCCGGGCACCGCGAGCGCCTATGCCGAGCGGGTGGTGGGCGGCACCTTCCTCGACATCACCCCCGATCGGGATGCGCTCGGCCGCTACGGGCTCACCGTCGGCGACGTCCAGGACGTCGTTGCCACCGCGCTCGGCGCCGCGACCGTCACCACAACCGTTGAGGGGCGCGAGCGCTACGGCGTCAGCGTGCGCTACCCGCGGGCCCTGCGGTCCGACCCGCAGGCGATCGCCGATGACGTCCAGGTGGCGCTCCCGGGCGGGGGGACCGTGCCGCTCGGGGCGGTCGCGACGATCCAGCTCGTACGCGGGCCGACGTCGATCCGGAGCGAGAACGGGCGGCCCGCGCTCTACCTCTACGTCGACATCGCCGGGCGCGACCTCGGCGGCTACGTCGCGGAGGCGCGGGACGTGGTGGCGCGCGCGGTACCGCTGCCCGAGGGCGTGACGCTCCAGTGGAGCGGCCAGTTCGAGGCCCTGGAGCGGGCCGAGGCCCGGCTGCGGATCGTCGTCCCGGCGACCCTGCTGGTGATCGTGCTGCTGCTCTACCTCGTGTTCCGCCGGGTGACCGAGACGCTGATCGTGCTGCTGTCGCTGCCCTTCGCGCTGGTCGGCGGCGTCTGGCTGATGTGGGCGATGGGGTTCCACCTGTCGGTCGCCGTGGCGGTGGGCTTCATCGCGCTGGCCGGCGTCGCCGCCGAGACCGGGATCCTGATGCTGGTCTATCTCGACCAGGCGCTCGCCGAGCGGCGCGCGGAGGCGGCCCGCGCCGGGCGGCCCCTCACCCGCGCGGACCTGCGCGCGGCCATCATGGTCGGGGCGGTGGAGCGGGTCCGCCCGAAGATGATGACCGTCGTGGCGATCATGGCCGGCCTCCTGCCGATCCTGTGGAGCACCGGCGCGGGCTCCGAGGTGATGCAGCGGATCGCCGTGCCGATGATCGGCGGCATGGCCTCCTCGACGATCCTGACCCTGATCGTGATCCCGGCGGTCTACGCCCTGGTCAAGGGCAGGGGCCTGCCGGCGGAGGCCGACCCGCCGGGTGCGGAGGCGGTCCGGGCCGCGGCGTGATGGGGTTCACGCCGCCTGGATATCCCGCAGGAAGCCGTCGACCGCCTGTTTGACCTTCAGCGATTGCGCGGTCAGTTCGGCGGCGGCGTTCAGCACCTGTGCGGCCGCGCTGCCGGTCTCGCCCGAGGCGGAGAGCACCCGGGCCACGTTCGACGAGACGTCCTGCGTACCCCGGGCCGCCTCGCCGGCATTGCGCGAGATCTCGCTCGTCGCCGCGGTCTGCTGAACCACGGTCGAGGCGATCGAGCCGCTGATCTCGTTGACCGTCGCAATCGTGCGGGCGATCTGCTCGATCGCCTCCGCGGCCTGTCCGGTAGCGGCCTGGATCGCCGCGATCTGGCCGCTGATCTCCTCCGTGGCCCTGGCGCTCTGCCCAGCCAGCTCCTTGACCTCGGCGGCGACCACCGCGAAGCCGCGGCCCGCCTCCCCGGCCCGCGCCGCCTCGATGGTCGCGTTGAGCGCCAGCAGGTTGGTTTGCCCGGCGATACCCGAGATCGTCGTCACCGCGGCGCCGATCTGCTCTGCGGCGAGCCGCAGGCTGGCCATGGCGGCGTTGGTGGTCTCGGCCTCGTGCGCGGCGGTACCGACGACCTCGCTGGCGCGGACGACCTGGCGCTCGATCTCCTGCAGGGACGAGACCATCTCCTCGGCGGCCGCCGCCACGGTCTGGACATTGGCCGAGGTTTGCTCGGCAGCGGCGCTGGAGGCCACCGCCTGGCTGTTGGTTTCGTCGGCGACCTGGGTCATCGAGCGCGCCGTCGCGTCGAGCTCGGTGGCGGCCCCGGTGACCACCTGCAACGCGGCGGACACGTCCTGCTCGAAGGTCTTGACCAGTTGATCGACCCGCTCGACCCGGCTCAGGCGGGCCGCCTGCTCGGCCGCCTGGGCGGCCTCCAGCTCGGCCCGGGCGATGGCGTTCTGGCGGAACACCGCCACCGCCTTGGCCATGGCGCCGATCTCGTCCGTGGCGTCCTGAGACGGCACCGCGACGGCGGTGTCGCCCTCGGCCAGACGGCGCATCGCCTGCGTCATCCCGGCCACCGGGCCGATGATGCTGCGCCCGATCACGAGGCTCAGCCCGCCGCCCAACACCAGCGCAAGCCCGACGAGCACCATCTGGACGGCCCGCGCCCACGCCACCGCGGCGTCCACGACGCGAGCATTCTCCGCGACCGCGGCGTCGATCATGGCGCGCGCGGCGTCACAGCGCTCGCCGATCGTGGTTGCGGACGGCTTGATGCTGGTCTCGAACACCGTCTTCAGCCCGTCCAGGGCCGTCACGGTCGTCTGGAAGTTGGTGCGATAGGCCGTCAGATTCTCGATCACCGCCTTGGTCAGGGGGGCGAAGACGACGGCGCCCTCGGCCTCTTGGAAGACCTTGAGGGCCACCTCGGCCGTCTCGACATTCTTCGCGAAGGTCGCCGGCCCCACCGGATCGAACGTCGCCAGGAAGCGCCAGTTGGCGACGCGGACCAGGAGCACGGCGCTCTCGACGGCCTGCGCCCGGACGAGCAGCGATTCGCTGGCCCGCGCGCGCACCGCGGCCACCAGGGTGTTGGTCGCGCTGGTCAGCGCGTCGCCGCCGGTGAACAGGTGCGCCTTGGCCTGGGTCAGGGAGCCCCCGGCCGTCGCGAGGCGATCCAGCTCCGGCTTCAGGGCGCGGGCATGGTCGCGGATTTCGCGATAGATCTTTCGACGCGTCTCCACGAGCGAGCTTTCGATGAGCTTCTCGCCAGTCTCCTCAATCTCGCGCCGCGTCTGCTCCAGGACGGTGATTTGCTCGGGCGAAGGCGCGAGGCGGTACTGCTCGGCGAGGGCGGTCAGGCGTCCGGAAAGGCCATTATCCACCAGGATCAGGCGCGCGATCTGCTCCAGGTGGCCGCGGGCAGCATATTGCTCGTTAACGAGCCCCTGCTGATAGATGGAGTATCCCCCAATAGAGCCAGCGATCAAAACGATGAGTGCGAACCCCGCATAGAGTCTCCGCCGAATACCGAATCTCATTGGGAATTTACTCTGAAGACTACCGCAGCTTATTCGCGATTCGCTTAGAATATTTCACGCTAATTTGACAACTTGTCAAGTCCCAGACATGACTTTGTGAAATTTTGATCATTCCATCTGAGTTTCGTTACGACCATTTTTCGCCGTGTTAAATTTAGACAATTCACTATAGATCCGAATCATTAAATATATTCAGAAAAAATCCCAATATTCATACAAATATCCGGACCGGCACCGGCGGATGCAGGGTCAGTGCATGCCTCCTTTGATCGCGTCGTCCGTCCTATGCTTCGTAGGGCCTGAACCATCGCCCCGGCCGAATCGCGCGTAGAGGGCCGGCAGGACCACCAGGGTCAGCAGGGTCGCGCTGATCAGGCCACCGATCACCACCGTGGCGAGCGGCCGCTGCACCTCGGCACCCGTGCCGGTGGCGAGCGCCATCGGGACGAAGCCCAGGGACGCGACCAGGGCGGTCATCGCCACAGGCCGCAGGCGGGTCACGGCCCCCTCCAGGATCGCCGCCCGCAGGGGCCGGCCCTCGGCGACGAGCTGCTTGATGAAGCTCAGCATCACCAGGCCGTTCAGCACCGCGACGCCCGAGAGCGCGATGAACCCGACCGCGGCCGGCACCGACAGCGGCATGCCCCGCAGCCACAGGGCCGCGATCCCGCCGGTGAGCGCCAGCGGCACCGCGGAGAACACCAGGAGCGCGTCGCGCGCGCTGCCGAGCGCCGAGGTCAGCAGCAGGAAGATCAGGCCGAAGCAGACCGGCACCACCAGGGTCAGGCGCCGCCGGGCCGAGGCGAGGTTCTCGAACTGGCCACCCCAGGTCACGTAGGAGCCGGCCGGCAGCGCGACCTGCTCGGCGACCTTCGCCTGCGCTTCGTCTACCAGCGAACCGATGTCCCGGCCGCGCACGTTGGCGGTGACGACGACACGCCGCTGGCCGTTCTCCCGCGAGATCTGGTTCGGCCCCTCGGTCACCGAGAAGCTGGCGACCTGCCGCAGCAGCACGGAGGCGACCTTGCCGTTCGGTACCGGGGGGAGGGGGACGGGCAGGTTCTCCAGGGCCTCGCGGTCCTCCCGGACGGCGTCGGTCAGGCGCACCACGATCGGGACGCGCCGGTCGCCCTCGAACACGGAACCGGCCTCCCGGCCGCCGATCGCGGCGCCGATCACCTCCTGGATCGCTCCGGTGCTGAGGCCCAGCCGCGCCGCCTCGGTCCGGTCGATCCCGATCTCGAAGACCGGCAGGCCGGCGATCTGCTCGACCTTCACGTCGTCGGCCCCGTCGATGCCACGCAGGATCGCGGCGATCTGGTTGGCGGTCTTGAGCATCGGCTCGAACGCGTCGCCGAACACCTTGACGGCGAGGTCGCCCCGGGTCCCGGCCAGCAGCTCGTTGAAGCGCAGCTGAATCGGCTGGGAGAACTCGTAGATGTTGCCGGCGAGTTCGCCCACGGCCGCCTCGATCTGCGCCTGCAGGGCCGCCTTGGTGAGCGTGGGATCGGGCCACTCCGCCTGCGGCTTCAGGATCACGAAGGTGTCCGAGGCGCTCGGCGGCATCGGGTCGGAGGCGATCTCGGCGGTGCCGGTCTTCGAGAACACGGTGGCCACCTGCGGGAAGCCCGCCACGACCTCCTCGACCTTGAGCTGCATCGCCTGCGACTGGGTCAGGGAGGTCGAGGGGATCCGGCTGGCGTTGAGCGCGATGCTCTTCTCGTCAAGGAGCGGGATGAACTCGGTGCCGAGCCGGGCCGCCAACAGGCCGGCCCCGGCCAGCAGCAGCAGGGCCGCCCCCAGGAACGGCGCCGGCGCCCGGATCGCCGCGGCGAGCAGCGGCCGGTAGGCCGCCTTCAGGCCCCGGATCAGCGGGTTGTCGGCCTCGGTGACCTGGCCGGTGATCACGATGGCGATCATGGCCGGCACGAAGGTCAGCGACAGGACGAACGCGCAGGCCAGCGCGAGGATCACGGTCAGCGCCATCGGCTCGAACATCTTGCCCTCGACCCCCGTGAAGGTCAGGAGCGGCCCGTAGACCAGGATGATGATCGCCTGCCCGTACAGCGACGGCCGGATCATCTCCTCGGCCGAGGCCCGGACCGTCTGCAGGCGCTCCTCCAGGGTGAGTCCGCGGCCCAGCGCCTGCTGGCGCTCGGCGAGGTGGCGCAGCGCGTTCTCGGTGATGATCACCGCGCCGTCGACGATCAGGCCGAAATCCAGGGCGCCGAGGCTCATCAGGTTGGCCGAGATTCTGGCCTCGACCATGCCGGTCACCGTCATCAGCATGGCGACCGGGATCACCAGGGCCGTGACCAGGGCCGCCCGGATGTTGCCGAGCAGCAGGAACAGGACCGCGATCACCAGGGCCGCGCCCTCGGCGAGGTTCCGGGCCACCGTGCGGATCGTGGCCTCGACCAGGACCGTCCGGTCGAGCACCGTCCGCACCACGATCCCGGGCGGCAGCGTCCGCCGGATCTGAGCCATGCGGGCCTCGACCGCGGCCGCGACCGTGCGGCTGTTCTCGCCGATCCGCATCAGGGCGGTGCCGATCACGGCCTCCCGGCCGTCCACGCTGCCCGAGCCGGTTCGCAATTCGCGCCCGAACCGCAGGGCTGCCACGTCCCGGACCCGCACCGGCACGCCACCCCGCGTGGCCACCACCACGTCGGCGATCGCCTCCATGCTCTCCAGCCGGCCCGCGGCGCGCACGACGTAGCCCTCACCGTTATCCTCGAGGTAGCGGGCGCCCTGGTTGGCGTTGTTGGCCTCGAGCGCCCGGACGACGTCGCCGAAGGACAGGTCGAGAGCGGTCAGCTTCGTCGGGTCCGGCTGGACGTGGTACTGCTTCTCGTAGCCGCCGATGCCGTCGACCCCGGCCACCCCCGGCACGGTGCGGATCTGGGGCCGGATGATCCAGTCCTGCACGGTGCGCAGGTAGGCGTTCCGCTCCAGCTCGGTGGCGAGACTCTGGCCCTCCGGGGTCAGGTAGCTCCCGTCCGGTTGCCAGCCCGGCCGGCCCGCGGGGGCGACCGTCCGGCCGCCGGGCTTGGCGTACTGGACCGACCACATGGTGATCTCGCCCAGCCCCGTGGAGATCGGGCCCATATGCGGCTCGGCGCCGGGCGGCAGGTCGCCCTTCACCTGCGACAGGCGCTCGGCGACCTGCTGGCGGGCGAAGTAGATGTCGAGCCGCTCGTCGAAGACCGCGGTGACCTGCGAGAAGCCGTTGCGCGAGAGCGAGCGGGTGTGGTCGAGCCCCTTGATGCCGGCGAGCGCGGTCTCGACCGGATAGGTCACCTGACGCTCGATATCGACCGGCGACAGCGACGGCGCCAGGGTGTTGATCTGCACCTGGTTGTTGGTGATGTCGGGCACCGCGTCGATCGGCAGCCTGGTCAGCGCCGTGGCGCCGAAGCCGGCCGCCAGCAGCACGAGGAGCAGGACCAGCCAGCGCTGGCGGATCGCGACGTCGAGGATGCGGCTGAGCATGTCCGGCGCCTCAATCGTCGTGGCCGGCTTCGGCCTTGCCGAGCTCGGCCTTCAGCAGGAAGGTGTTGCCGACCGCGATCTCGGTGCCGGCTGCGAGGCCCGCGGTGACCGCGTAGGATTCGTCGTCGGAGCGCCCGAGCTCGACCGAGCGCATCGCGAAGCCCTCCGGCGTGCGGACGAAGACCACACGCGCACCCGCCACGGTCTGGAGCGCCGCCTTGGGCACCCGGACCGGCACGGGATCCCGGTCGATCTCGATCTCGGCGGTGACGAAGGTACCGGGGCGCCAAGCCAAGTCGGCGTTGGGCAAGGCGACCACGACCCGGGCCGAGCGGGTCTCCGGGTTGAGGAACGGGCTCACGAAGATCACCCGGCCCTCCTGGTGGCGGCCGCCGCCCTCCCGGCCCGGGGTGACGGTGACGCGGGCGCCCTCCTGCACCCGGGCGAGGTCGAGGGTCGGCACCGACAATTCGATCCAGACGGTGGAGAGGTCGGCCACCAGGTAGATCTCGGCCGGGTCGCCCTCCTTGCCGACCGCCGAGCCGACATCGACCTTCCGCTCGACCACGCGACCGGCGAACGGCGCGCGCAGCTCGTAGCGGCGCAGGGTCGAGAGCATCGGGGTCGCCTCGTCGCGCTTCTGCGCGGCCGCGACCGCGGTGGCGTCGAGCCCCAGCGCCGACAGCTTCTGGCGCGCCAGGTCAGCCCGCAGCCGGGTCTCGAGGAACGCCGCGCGGGCGCTCTGGAACGCCGATTCCGAGGCCGAGCGCGAGGCCAGCAGCTTCTGCTGGCGCTCGAAGTTGATCGTCTGGAGTTCGACCTGGACCAGGGCGGTCAGGTACTCGCTCTTGGCGTCGGCGACCTCCCGGCTGTCGAGCACGGCCACGACCTCGTCCTTCTGGACGGCGTCGCCCAGGCGCTTGCGCATCTCCGCGACGGTCCCGACCACCCGGGCGGGAACCCGGGCGATCCGGTCGGTATCGGGGGTGATGGTGCCGGGGACGAGGAGGTGTCGGGCCAGCGTGCCGCCGGTGACCGGCGCGACCGCGATGCCCTGCGCCGCGACCTGTTCGGGCCGCATCCGGATCACGCCCGCCTCGGCGTGCTCGTGGTCCGGATGCCCTTCACTCTGGTGCGCCTGGTTCTGGAATTCTCGCCCTTCCGGCGCGGCGGCCCGCGTCGGGCCATGATCGTGATCGTGCCCGGCGGGCTCGGAGCCGGGATGGCCGGTGGCTCGGGGCAGGCCGACCGCCCCGAGGCTGTCCCGGACGAAGCCGGACACGCCCGGAACCGCGGCCCCGACGACGATGCCGGCGGCCAGGAGGAGAGCGGAGAGGAGGAGAACGGACATACGGAGACGCATGGAGGCCTGCTCGGCCGGGACCGCGGCGCGCCGCTCGGCGGCGTCCGGGGAATCCCGTTCAGATGACGCGTGAGGGCGAGCCGGACGCCCGCGCGGGCAGGCCGGCCAGGACGCGCGCCGAGACCGGCGGCGTCGGCTCAGGCGCGGGGGGGCCGGGGCAGGCGGTCGGGCACGACCGAGGGGAGGGCGCCGGAGATCCGGACCGCGACCGGACGGACGGGAACCACCGGCGGCGCCAGGGCTCCGGTCTCCAGGGGCGCGACCTGGTGGCAGCCGCAATGGAGGTGCTCGGTCACGCCGGGATCGACGCTGGTGCCGGCCTCCGCGAGCGATGGCCCGTCGACGCGGTCGTGATGGCCGCCGGCATGGAACGCCAGGTCCGCCGCGAGGCCGACGCCCGGTCCGGCCAGGCAGAGGGTCAAGACGAGCGCGAGCATGCGGGCGGCGATCGCCCACCAGCCGCGCCCCGAGCGCCCGTGCCGAATCCGAGACTTCATCGGGGCCGTTATGGGCGATCCGGCCCCGGGCGCACAAGGGCCGGCGCGATCGAGGTACCGTTCGGCCGTCCCGCGCCCCGAAGGAGCGGGGCGAGGCGGCTCACGCCGACAGCCGCAGGATCCAGTCGTAGAAGTCGGCCCAGCCCTGGCGCGCCGGGAGCGGGGCGGGCGGCGCGCCGGCTTGGATCTGGGCGCGGGTCTGGGCGCGGACGTCCCGGGGGGCGCAACCGAACGCGTCCCGGAAGGCCTGCGTGAAATGCGCGGGGTTCTCGAAATGCCACCGGTAGGCGACCTCCGAGATCCGCGCGAAGCGGCCGTCCCCGGGGCGGGCGAGGTCCCGGTAGGCGCGGTCGAGCCGGCGCTGGCGGATGTAGCCGGCCACGCCGCCCATCGGGGCGAACAGGCGGTAGAGCGTGCTGCGCGAGACGCCGAACCGCCCGCAGAGCGCCTCGGCGGTCAGGCCCGGGTTGGCCAACTCGGCCTCGATCACCCGCCGGATGACGAGGAGGATCGGTGCGCGCTCCGGCGCCCGGTCGGTCCGCTCGCCTCCGGACAGGCGCGGCACGGCAGCGCCGAGCAGCGTCGCGGTCGCTTCCGCGGCCGCCCGGGCCTCGCGTTCCGAGAACCCGTCGGCATGGGCGCTGAGCGAGCGGAGATGGTCTGCGAGCAACTTGCCGAACGGCGTCGTGCCGTGCAGGACCGTCCCGTGCAGCGTGTCGAGATCGACCGCCCCCGCGCCGAACAGCGGCCGCGGCAGGACCAGCGTCAGGGCGCGGTAATCCGTGGAGCGGGCCGCCAGGGGCCGGGACAGGTCGAACAGGCACATATCGCCGGGCCCGCAATCGTATTCGCTGCCGTCGATCTCGATCCGGGAGCGGCCGGAGACGCGGACATGCGCCAGGATGTGATCGACGCCCATCCGGGCGACCAGGGCGCGCGAGCGCTCGAACCGCAAACCGGAGGCCCCCGCCCGGCACAGGATGGCGTTGCCCAGGTGCCGGACCTGCGACTGCCCGCGGAAGTCGGCGACATCCTCCGGCCGGATGGCGAACTCCCAGAACGGCGCCACGGCCTCACGCCAGGCCGCGGCTTGAAGCAGACCAGGCCCGTCCCCGCCCATCTCCAGGACTGATTTCGACCGCATCGCCCGAGTCGTGCATCCCGACATGCGCGTGCGCAGCCGGCCACGTGCTGATGTCACGTGCTGGTTTGCAGATGAAAGGTCAAGCTTCCACGATTGGGATACCGGATTTATGCAGCGATACCAGGACGTAGAATATAATCCTCGAGAACGCCGGCATCTAAGGGATCGAACCTCAGTCCATCGCGCAAGACAAGCGAGCCTTCGTGTCACGGATTCCGAATTCGGGCCGATCTCTATCGGGAGCCGACGGGCGCTCGCTCGCTTCCGCAGGCGGATGGTCTCGCGGCGTGTCACGCCAGGCGCGCTCCGCTCCTCCGGGGCCGGCGCACGAAAAACCCCGCGGACCCGGTCGGGCTGCGGGGTTGAAGGCGGCACGGTCGTCGGAGCACGGGGCTCCGGGATCGACCGATTACATGGCGCTCAGGGTCGAGGCCGGGTCACTTTCCGCTGGGCGCCGCACCGCTGCCCGTGGCCCCGTTCCCGGTGCTGTTGCTGCCGGCCGGCGAGCCGGAGGTCGAGGTGTTGCCGTTGGGCGTGCTCTGGGCGGCCGCCATCCCGGCGCTGCCCGCGACGAGGGCGAGGGCGAGAAGCGTGGACTGAAGGGTACGGCTGGTCATGAAACGCTCACATCCCGAAGGACCGGCCGGGGCCGGCATGACCTGGACAACGGTGACGGCGCCGGGGCTGTTCCGGGGCCCCGCCCCCCGCCGGAGGGCACAGACCCGCAGCGCGGCGGCTCTGACGGGCTTGCGGAGCGGGCAGCCGTTCTGCGCAGCACGGAATCCCGCCGAGGCCGGGTAGACTGCCCGGCGCGCCCGCATGATCGAGCCGAGCGGTCGGAGCGCCGCCAGCCCGTGCCACGGGCTGAAGACGGGGCCGTCCGTCGTCCAGGCCCGAAAACCCCGTTCCGTGCCGTCCTGGCCATGTTCAACGACAAACGCCCCGGGCGCGGAAGCACCCGAGGCGTTTGCCGGCACAATGTCCGCCCGGCCTGATCGGCCGGGCGGCGTTGGTCCTAGTACGAGCCGAACTTGTAGTTCAGGCCGGCGCGGACGACGGCGAACTCGTCGTCGCGGCGGCCGATGGCGCTGTAGAAGGCCGGAACGTTGTTGGCGGCGTTGATCACGAACGCACCCTGGTTGCGGGTGTTGCGGTCGAGGTTGACGTACAGGCCTTCGACCTTGAGCGTCACGGCCGACGAGCGGAAGAAGTTCAGGAACGAGTCGACCGGGAGGGCGTATTCCATGCCGCCGCCGACGGTCCAGCCGGTGCGGAAGCTGTCGTTGCCGGCGAAGCCGCCGAACGAACGGTCAGCGCTGCCCGAGCCGTAGGCGAAGCCGCCGGTGCCGTACACCAGGACCCGGTCGAAGGCGTAGCCGAGACGGCCGCGCACGGTGCCGAAGAAGTCGAGGCTCGACAGGCCGCGCGGGTCGGTCACGTAGAAGCCCGGACGCAGCCCGCCACCGGTCACGAAGGCGTTGTTCCGGCCACGGCCGAAATCGAGGTACTGGGCGTCGGCCTCGACGCCGATGACCACGCCCGAACCCGGGGTGAACTGGTAGTTGTAGCCGACCTGGCCACCGCCGGAGAAGCCTTCCTGGTTCCGCTGGCTGAAGTTCGCCGTGGCGACGCCGGTGGCGAACGCGGCCGGGATGCCGAAGCTGGAGGTGCTGTTGCTGCTGGCGTCGAACGCGTAGCCGGCGTTGATACCGAAGTAGGCGCCGGTCCAGGTGAACACGGGCACCGGGGTGAAGATCGGCGGCGGGGCGGCGCGGCGCGGCAGGTCGGCGGCCGAGGCGGCGGCGGTCAGGGCAGTAAAGGCGGCCAACGAGGCCAGAAGCGTCTTCATAACTGGTCTTTCCCCAGCGAATGTTCCTATCGAGCGGGAAATTACCCGGTTTTCCACACTCAAGCTGTATCGCCACGGCCACAGGTGCCGCGGAAGGGAATTTTGGCGCCATCGGGCCGCCGACCTGAACCATCCTGCCACCGGCCCGTTGGCGCCGGACGCTCTCGGGAACGACGGTGCGTCGCCCCACGCGGAGGCCCCATGACGAAGCTGTTCATCGCCCAGATTCGCGACGCGGACGGAGACAAGCCCCTCGTGACGGTGCGGGCGGAGGCCGAGGGCGAGGCGCGCCTGTTCCTGGCGGCGGCCTACCCGGAAGCGGAGATCGCCGGCCTCACCGAGCCCAGCGACTGGACCAGCGACGCCGATACCGGGTCCCGGGCCGGCGACATCCGCGAGCATCCCGGCACCGCCTGGCAGACGCCCTCCAGCCTGGCGGATTGACTCGCATTCGAGTGATTCCTTTCACCGGCCGTCAGTCCGCCTCAGTGAGGATGGAGCGGTGATGTCCGGTGATCCCACGCCCCGGCTGCTCGCGGCCGCTTCCGCCCTCACGGGCGCCGCCTCCCTGATGGTCCGGTCGGAACCGTCCTGGACGGGCGTGCTGGTCGGCCTGTCGTGCCTGGCGCTCTGGGCCGCCGGCACCCTGGCGTCGAGACCCGGCAAGCCGCTCGCCCTGACCAAGCCCGCCCGACCGGTGGTATTGGAGGCGGTGATCGTCGAGCGGCCCCGGCCGCCGCTGCTGCCGCCGCCCCCTCGGGTGGCGGATGGGCATGCGGCGGATGTTGGGCAGGTGCCGACGCATCGCCGAACCCGCGGCTAGCGTTGGCCCCGCTCCGCGCGGCGCCATCAACGCGAGCTTCTGCCGCAGCACCAAGGCTCGAGGATCCGCGTTGCCCGCAGCCAACACGGAGACAGGCATGGCCGACACCGCTGACGTGACCACCTACACCATCAAGCAGGCCCTGGCCGCCCAGGTCGGGGACCATATCGAAATCGCGGTCGAGGCCGAGGACGGCACCAAGCTGAAGCTGAAGGCCACCGCCGACCAGCTCGACGCCCTGGTGGGCGACCTGGAGACCATCCTGGACGCGGACGATTCGGACGGCGAATCCGCCTGACCTCACATGCGGGGCCGCCGGCCCTTCGGCGGCCCTCCCGGCGATCCGGGCCTATCGCTTCGCTTCGAGGGCCGGCGCCTCGATCAGCGGGATCAACGGCTTCAGGTCGATGACCGGTCCGCCGATGTCGAAGTAGTCGTTCTCGCAGGCCAGTTCCTCGTCCTCGTCCCGCCGCCCGGACGGCAGGATGGACGACAGCATTCCGAGGCACAAAGCACCGGCGATGAGGGCAACAAGGATCGCGACGCTCATGGCGGAACACTCGGACGAAGCGGACGCGTAGAATCAGGCACCCTCGAGATTAAGACGAAGTTCCTTTGCCGTGCAATGCGAAAGACGAGCCGGTCACGATTGGGCCGGGACCTTGTCCTGCTGGTGCTCGACTTCGTCGCGCACGCCGTGACCCGCCATCAGGATCTCGGTCATGAACGCCCCGATCGCAGCGACCGTGCAGACCAGTGCCGCACCGAAGCAGGCGAACAGGATCGAGGCGGTCGCCGCATCGCGCATCGCTCCGACGAACAGCGTCAGCACCGCCATCCCGATCAGGCAGGCGCCGAGCGAGGCGAGGACCACGGCGACATCGAGCACGAAGGAGCGCCGCCGCAGGAAGGTCAGCCTGCGGGACAGGCGCGCGGCCTCCATGTCGGTCGCCTTGGCGATCTGTCCCGAGAGGGCATCGACCTTGTCGGAGATTCGGCCGAGACGGGCGGAGAACACGTTCAGCAGGGTTGCGAGCGCCGACAGGAGGAAAGCCGGCGCCAGGGCGACCTGGATGATGTGGGCGATGCTGTCGGGCTCGGTGGAGCTCAAGGAGAAGCCGAACATGGGCGCGCTACGCTCGCGGACGTGGCGCAACCGCCCGGTCTCTGGCGCCGCCCCGCGCGACGGCGGATGATCTCGGGTTCAGCATGCCGGGAGCGTCACCACAGGATGGCGTCCGAGCGCAACCCGCGGACCACGCCGCGGGGCCGGGGCATGCCCGCGCCACGCAGACTGTTAGCGGGATGGCGGTTATTCACCGAGGGTTTACAGCCCCCGCACAGGCGGCAGGGGGCTTTAATTAATCTTAACACCCATCAATAGTCCCGGACGGGCTTGCGAGGCGCCGGCCACTCCGATCTAAGTGAGCACGAAGCTTCCTGGTTGGTCCTGGGAATGTTCTCGAGCAAACTAAAGCCCCGTCTGCCTCGTGCGGCGGGGTTTTTTGCTGCCGGAAACGTCGAGATACAAATCTTCGGGCTCAAGTGGCATTCTTGGGCGCGGGATGTGCTCAATCGCACGGACCCAACCACCGGTCCGGGACCCTGGAGGCGCTGTTGCAGCGCTGCACTATCGCGTTTCCCCGACCTGCCGTCTCTGTTGCCGGGCACACATCCCGCCGAACGGGAGACAGAGGACCCGATGATCAAGAAGCTTCTTCTCGCGAGCGCCGCCACGGCCCTCCTGACCGGCGCTGCCTCGGCCGCCGACCTGCCGCGCCGCGCCGCCCCGCCGCCGATCTTCACCCCGGTGCCCGTGTTCACCTGGACCGGCGCCTACTTCGGTATCAACGCCGGCTACGCGTTCGACGCCAGCAGCCGCTCCAACAACTCGGTCTTCGGCATCCCGGCCCCCTACGCCGCCGTCGGCACCACCGCCACCTTCCGCGACCGCAGCCAGGACGGCTTCTCGGGCGGCGCCCAGGTCGGCTACAACTATCAGTTCACCCCGGGTTCGGGCGTGGTCGTCGGCATCGAGGCCGACGCCCAGTACCTCGACTTCGGCCGCAACCGGAACAACGCCTTCATCAGCGGCGCCGTCGCCCCGGGCCTCTACGTCACCGACCCGCGCGGCCTGTCGAGCCTCGACTACTTCGGCACCGTGCGCGGCCGCCTCGGCTACGCCTTCGACCGTACCCTCGTGTACGGCACCGGCGGCTTCGCCTACGGCTCGGGCAGCGCCGACCGCTCGTTCGGCGGCTACGCCGGCAACGACAGCTTCCGCACCGGCTACGCCGTCGGCGGCGGCATCGAGTACGCGCTCCCCACAGACTCGTTCCTGAACTTCTTCCGTTCGAGCGCCGTGACGCTCAAGGTCGAAGGCCTGTACGTCAACCTTGATCGCGGCAACCGCAACCAGGGTGCCCTGGTGGTCAACGCCGCCAACCTCGTCCCGGCCTACTACAGCCCGATCGGTCGTCGCGACGACGAGTTCGCCGTCGTCCGCGCCGGCCTGAACTACAAGTTCGGCTCGTACTGAGCAGCGCCGCCGAAACCCCTTGACCTAAGCATCCCCAGCCCGATCAGACTGGCCGCTTGGTCGAGAAGCGTCCCGGGATCACATCCCGGGACGTCTTCATCTGTGCGGTCCCGGTCAGGCCTGGACGGCGTGCTCCAGTTCGGCCTTCGACATCCGCGAGCGGCCCGAGACGTTCTGCGCCCTGGCCTTGCGCATCAGCTCCGCCTTCGTGGTGCCTTCGCGGCTGCCCTTGCGCGCCGCCGCCGCCTTCTCGGCCGCGGCCTTGGGCTGCTTCGAGAACTGCTTACCCTTGCGCGTGTCCGCGCGCTTCTTGGCGGTGCTGGCCGCATATTCCGCATCGGTCAGGCTCTCGCGGGCCTTCCTGGGCAGGTAGCGCTCACCGGTCTCGCCGCTCTCGGCGCCGGACTTCGTGCCCCATTCCTCCTCGGTCCACTGCGTGAGGTGGTTGTCGGACGCCTTCTTGCCGGCGTAGCCGCCGCCTTCCTTCTTGTATTCCGCGGTCGCCATCTGAGCCTTGCGGGCCGACCATTGACCGGGCTTGCCGCCCTTGTCGGATTCGGTGACCGCGTGCTTGACCGTCTCCCACAGCTTCGGATCTGTCTTCTTGGCGGTTCCTGACATCGCTGCGCCTCGCGATTGTAGATTTGGCCGTCAACACCACGGCTGTCGCGGTGTTCCTGCATGCGCATCCGGCACGCTGCGACCGAACGTCGGGCGCGCCGCGCCGACATCCCGGCGGCCCCGGGCGAAGCGGCCGGATACCGGAGGCGTCTCGGGCGGTTGCCTCCGAAAGGGAGCCCCGCATGCCCGACGGACCGACGGCCGACACGCAAGACCTCGCCGAGACCGAGTATGACGCCCACCGCCGGGCGCGGGCGACCGCCAGACATCAGCCCGCCCCTCCGGCTGCCGCCAGCCCCGACCGGGCAGCCCCGGACGAGGGCCCGAAGGTCAGCTCGCCCGACGCGAAAGGATCCCAGCATGGCTGACGTGCCCGCCGACACGCAGGCGCAGCGGATGCCCCACGGCAAGCCGAAGAGCGAGGGACTGGCCAACGCCCCGCTCGATACGGCCACCGGCACGGTCAAACCCCAGGACGGCCCGATGGATCGAGCCGGCACCGAGGCGGAGGAGGCAGCCCGGGGTGGCACCAGCCTTGGAGCGGAGCGCGACAAGCCCAGCGGCCGTTAAGCCGGCCCCGGACCCGCGGACTCATTCATGTTTCCGGGCGGTCAAAGCGGGGGTCAGCCGGCATTCAGGCCGCAGGACCGATCTCACCCTCAGCCTGCGCCGGGCGGACCCGGCGCAGGTTTGCACAGAGGGTCTGATCATGATGCACGTGAAGATGCTCGCGGCGGTTGCAGCCGTGGCCGGCGGTCTCGGCTTGGCGTCCGCCGGCGCCGCGCCGCTGGCACCGATGGCCGCCGACGCCATCACCGGCACCGCCCCGATCACAGCGATCGCCTACGGGTGCGGCCCCGGTTTCGCCCCCGGGCCCTACGGCCGCTGCCGCCCGATCTACCGCCGGCCGCGCTTCTACGGTCCCCGCTGCTTCTTCCGCCCGACGCCCTTCGGCCCGCGGCGCGTCTGCCGCTACTGAAGCTGCCGCGCGCCGGGGCTCGACGCCCCGGCCGCACCGTGACCGGGATTTATTTCCGGCCGTCGAAAAAGCGCAGCGGCGCCGGCACCGAACCCCGGGCCGCCTCGGCGGTTGGACCTGAGGTCAGGAGTTTGTCATGGCCCGGGATCAGAGCGGCAGCGCCCAACCCTCTCCGGAGGACCGGAAGGCGAGCGCGCGCGCCGGCCGGAAACGGCTCGGCGCGAACGGCTATCCGCAGGCGGCCCCGGCCGCCGAAGGCCGGGACGCGGCCGAGCGCGGGACGGAATGCAGGGCGCCGGAACCAGCCCCCGCCGCGGTCGAGGACGGCACCGAAAAGGCGTTGTAGCACGTCACGCAAGCGGCCCAGGGACCGCGCGGACCGGCAACCGTCGCCCGCGGAGGCTCGTGTCCGGTCCTGCCCCGACCCTTCGGCCTCCCTCCGAGGCAGCCGAACGGAGCGACGCCGGTCTGGCGCAAGGAACGCATAGAAACGCATCCCGAGGGCGCCCCGGTCGGGATCCGGGCCGTTATCGCGGCTTGGCGCGTTTCTTCCATTCGGAGCCGGTGGGCAGGCCAGGCATGACCGGGCAGTTGCGCCTCCGGCGTGGAGCCGGCTTTCGCGGAAAAGGCGTCGCAGGCCATGACAGGGCCCCGCGGCCGGGACAGGCAAACCGATGTTTCTGAGCGTGTTCGACGTGTTCAAACCGGGCCTCGGCCCCTCCTCGTCCCACACGATGGGGCCGATGACGGCTGCGGCCGACTTCTTGGACCTGCTGCGCCGGCATGATTCGCACGCAGGGGCGGCCGCCCTCCGGGCGACACTGCACGGCTCGCTGGCGTTCACCGGGCGGGGACACGCCACCGACCGCGCCGTCGCGCTCGGTCTCCTCGGTTTCCGGCCGGCCGATATCCCCATGGACGACGCCGAACGCGCGCTCGAGGCACTGCGCGTCGAGAAGCGCCTCGCTCCGGCGGGCCTGCCGGTCCTCGCCTTCGATCCGGCGACGGCGATCATCTTCGATTACGGACCGCCGCTGCCCGGTCACGCGAACGGCCTGGTGATCACCGCCCTCGACGCGGCGGACGCGCCGCTCGTCTCCGAGACCTACTACTCGATCGGCGGCGGCTTCGTCGTCACCGCGGCCCAGCGCGCGGCCGATGTGCCGCCCCCCACCGCGGCCGCGGACCTGCGGCTGTGGCCGTACCCGTTCGAGACCTCGGCCGCGATGCTGCGCATGGCCCGCGACAGCGGCCTGTCGGTGGCCGCGATGAAACGTGCGAACGAGGCCGTCGGCCGCTCCGACACGGAGGTCGATGCGGGCCTCACCCGGATCTGGCAGGCCATGAATGCCTGCGTCGAGCGGGGCCTCGCCCGCGAGGGCGAATTGCCCGGCGGCCTGCGGGTCAAGCGCCGTGCCAAGCGGATCCGGGACCAGCTCGACCGCGAGCACGGCTCGAATACCGCCCAACCCCACGTCATGGCGGACTGGCTGAGCGTCTACGCCATGGCGGTCAACGAGGAGAACGCCGCCGGAGGACAAGTCGTGACCGCGCCGACCAACGGTGCCGCCGGCGTCGTTCCGGCGGTGATTCGGTACTACATCGACCATTGCATCGGCGCGGATCCGGGCCGGATCCCGGAGTTCCTCCTGACCGCCGCGGCCATCGGCGGGCTGATCAAGCACAACGCTTCGATCTCCGGGGCGGAGGCCGGCTGCCAGGGGGAGGTCGGCTCGGCCAGCGCCATGGCGGCGGCCGGCCTCTGCGCCGTGCTCGGCGGGACGCCCGCCCAGGTCGAGAACGCCGCCGAGATCGCCCTGGAACATCACTTGGGGATGACCTGCGACCCGGTGGCCGGCCTGGTGCAGGTGCCCTGCATCGAGCGCAACGGGATCGGTGCCACCAAGGCGGTGGCGGCGGCCTCGTTGGCGCTCCGCGGCGACGGCTCGCATTTCATGCCGCTGGACAATTGCATCGCGGCGATGCGGCAGACCGGCGAGGAGATGAGCGCGAAATACAAGGAGACGAGCCTGGCCGGGCTCGCGGTGAACCTGCCGGAATGCTGACCGGGCCAATCCCTAAACAAGCGGCACCCGCGTCAGGCGGCGATCAGGATTTGAGATCGGCGGTGACACGGCCGGCGCTGCGCACCGGGCCGTCTCGGCCCTCGACCAGCGCGCGCAGGTCCGCCTCGTCCAGCGGCTGCCCGTCCGGCCCGGTGATGCTGATGCTGTCGTGACCGGCGGCCCGAAAATCGCCCAGCTTCTTGAGCGCCCATTCCGGCGTCGGGCAATTGTACGTCGCGGTCCCGTGGGGTTTCCTCGCCCGCACGACGAAGAGCGGTGCGGCCGTCATTCGAGTTCGATGCCCGCCGCGCCGAGGATGACGCGCTGCTTCAGGATCGCGATTCGATGGGTCCGGATCGTGTGCTCGATCTGGGTGACGCCCGGATCGTCATCGGTGGCGTTCAGCAGCACGAGCGCGTCCGACAACGCGGCGATCGCGAACTCGTCCAACAGGATGTTGAACGCGAGGCGTTCCCGCAGGGTCGCGCAGGTGCAGTCAGGCTGGTCTTTCCGCTGCGGCATGTTCGATAACGAGCGGGACCGCCGTTGGTTCTCCGGCCGTCGCCCACACACCACCCGGCCACGCCCTGCAAGGCAGGCGAACGCAGGTGCGCCGGCAGCCCGACGCAAAGCGGGCTGCCGGCATCGTCACCGAATCAGTGCGGCGCGCCTCAGATCAGGGATCGTGAGGTGCCACCGCCCGGAATCATGCGTTTTTAGCGACGGCCGCCGTCGGCGCCCGGCTTCATGGCGCGCTCGATGGCCTCCATGGCGCTCTCGAACGCCTTCGCCTCGCTGCGGTGCGGACGATCGGATCGCTCGATCAGCTTGCCGCTCCGGCGGATGGCCCATTGGAAATGGCCCTCCGGCTTGGCGATGGGGGAGACCTCGATGGAGTAGGGGTGTGGTACGTCTGACATAAGTGCCCTATGCCAGCCTTGCCGCGCGGATGCCAGTCACCTGCGGGCATTCCGCGGCGCAATCTGTCATGGGCTGGGGGCAACGGACCGGTACGGCACCGCGGGCCCGGGCATCCGGGCGGGCGCGTCGGGCCGGGCACCGCCCCGGCGGCGGCCCCGTGGGATCCGTCTCGGTCGAGGCGGGTCACCGGGCGCCGTCCTGTGCTACACACCCTGAAACCACGCCGGCGATCCGGCATCGATCACGTTCTTAAGGAGAGTTGCAGTGGCGCGTCCGGACCTTGGTACAAAGCGGATCTGCCCGACGACGGGGAAGAAGTTCTACGACCTCAACAAGGATCCCGTCGTCTCCCCCTACTCGGGCGAAGTCGTCCCGACCGCGGTCGCGACCTCGTTCGGCCGGACGGCCGCGCCGGTCGTCGCCCGCAAGGAGGCGCCGGTCGAAGAGGAGGACGAGGCCGAGGGCCCCGAGCTCGTGTCCCTCGATGAGGTCGAGGCCGAGGAGGCCGACAAGGACACCGATACCGAGGGCGACGACGCCCTGGACATCGAGGACGACGGCGAGACGGTCGAGGACGACACCCTCGTGGTCGACGAGGACGACGACAACACCTCCGACCTCGTCGAGGTCAACGACGACGACGACGAGTAGGATCGTCCGAACGCGATGACGCCGTCGGGGCGTCATCGCGTCGTGGCCGGCGCGAAGGCGTGCACCATGTTGGCCGCGGCCGGATCCGGGACGTGATCCGGCCCCGAGGCGTGTGTCCGCGTCGCGGGCTCCGCGAAATAGGCGTCGACCGCACGGCCGACCGCCTCGATCGCGATGCGCTCGTCGGTCACCAGGTCCCGGAGCGTGGCCGTGCCGGGCATCGGCAAGGTCCTGCACCGCGGGCGGTGGGTCCGACACGCAAGCGACGTTCCGAAAGGAGGCCCCCGCCTTTCGGAAGAAGACGATGCGGATCGAGGCGCTCGCGCATCGTGCCGGGTCCGATATCCGGCACGATGCGCGATGTCGCAGCCCGGGCGGCCGTGCCTGCGGCACCCGCCCCCGACAGGATCGACAGCGATGGCAATTCCGGCCACGGCACCCCGCGCTTGACGGTCCCGCACGCCACGGGAGCGCTCGTTCCCGGCAGGTCCTGCGGATCATGCACGGCCTGCTGCCGCATCCTGGAGATCAAGGCCCTGGCCAAACCGGCGGGAATCCTGTGCCGGCACAATTCCGGCCGGGACTGCGGGATCTACCCCGAGCGTCCCGAGGCCTGCGTGCAATGGCACTGCCTCTGGCGCCGGATCGCGGCCCTGCCGGATGCGCTGAGGCCGGATCGCGCAGGCGTCGTCTTCGCGCTCGAGCGTCGCAATCCCGGCGCGTCTCCTGGCAAGCGACCTGGCGCGGACGCCCCGGAGGGCGCCTGTATCGTGGGTCGTGCCCTGGACGGCGCGGACGCGTTCGAGCGCTGGGAGGCGGTCGAGGCCTTCGCGATGTTCGTTCGGGAGGGTTCGTTGCCGGTGTGGAAGGCGCATGACCGGCACGCGACCTTGCTCTACCGGGGTCCGGCGGTCGCCCATTCGTCCGAGGACGAGACGTGACACGCCCCCCGCGCCCAGATCCGATCACCGGGCAGCGGGGAGGTCGTGGATCTCACCGGCGCGAGCCGATACGCAACGCGGCTCGCAGGACCGGTGATAGCCGGCTCCGGTTAGCCAAAGCGCAAGCGGACGCGCGCGCTTCGGTCCCGGATCGGGAAAGCTCAGTCGGCCTTGAGGTTGGCCGCGCTCTCCTTGCCGCTGCGCCGATCGGCCTCGACGTCGTAGGAGATCTTCTGTCCCTCGATCAGGTTGCGCATCCCTGCGCGCTCGACAGCCGAGATGTGGACGAAAACGTCCTTGCCGCCATCATCGGGCTGGATGAAGCCGTAGCCCTTGGTCTCGTTGAACCACTTCACGGTACCGGTAGCCATAGAGTTGTCCTAGTCGTCTCCGGCTCGCCAAAGCGACGTGCCGCAGGGGCCGAACGAGCCGCCTCGGCCGACTGTTCCCAAAGTTCCGCACGCGCGTGACGGGCGGGCCATCGAAAACCGCCCGTCACGGCGCCGCCCGCCGCCGCAACCGGCCGCTGCGCGAGGTACGCGAAAGGCCGTGCGGCGTCTTGTTCCAGCGCACCGGCGCGCGGACCAGCTCGATCAGGGCGAGCCAGGCGGCCAGGCTGACGAGCAGGAAATAGAGCGGCATCCAGGGGGCCGACTGCGCCAGGTCGCCCCAGCCGCGCCGGGCGCAGCCGATCAGGGTCGGCAGCACCATGGCGGCGAACCCCACGCCGAACAGCGTCATGGCGATCCCGGCCACGAGGTTGTCCGGAAAGGACGGCGCGGCCGGGATCTCCGCGACCAGGTAACGCCAGGCGGCGTAGGCGAGGCAGACGGGATAGGCGAGCGCCGAGGCCACCGTGCCGGGTACCAGCGCCGCCGCGCAGAGCGCCTCCAGGGTGCCGAGGCGGCGGGCATTGTCCAGCGGGCGGCGACCGTGGGCGAGGCTGGTCTGCATCAGGCCCTTCAGCCAGCGGGTGCGCTGGGCCAGCCAGGGGCCCAGCCGGGCCGGCGCCTCCTCGATCGTGGCGCTCGGCAGGTCGCCGACCGCGTAACCCGCCAGGGCGAGCCGCATCCCGAGGTCGGCATCCTCGGTGACGTTCCAGGGGTCCCAGCCGTGCAGCGACCGCAGCACCCGTGTGCGTAGGTGCATCGATGTGCCCCCGAGGGGGACCGGCACGTCGAGGCGCGCGAGCGCCGGGTTCAGCACGTCGAACAGGCCCGCGTATTCGAGCGCGAAGGCCCGGGCCAGACGGGAATCGCCGGCATTGTCGATCACGAGGCGGCCCTGCAGGCAGGCGGTCCTCTCGGGCAGGCGCGCGAACAGCGTCGCGGCCAGCCTCAGCTGCCCGGGATCGGGCACGTCCTCGGCGTCGTAGACCGTGAGCAGGGCGCCGCGGGCGAGCGGCAGGGCGGCATTGAGCGCCCGCGGCTTGGTGCGGGGTGCCCCCGGCGGCACCGTGATCACCTCGAACCGGGCCGGCAGGGCGATCGGCGCCAGGGCCGCCGCGGTCTCGGCATCGTCCGCCTCGATCAGCAGCTTGATGTCGAGCTTCGCCGCCGGATAGTCGAGGGCGGCGAGTCCCCGAATCAGGTCGGGCACCACCGCCGCCTCGCGGTGGAGGGCGACGAGCACCGTGTAGACCGGCAGGTCGGCGTCGGCGAGCAGGTCAACGGCCTCGGCCGCCACCGGCGCCGCGATGATCGCCGCGGCGAGCCGGACCGTCGTCATCGCCAGGAACAGGGCCTGCCCGGTCAGCGTCACGGCGCGGGCGATGGGCGGCGGCAGCACCGAGAACAGGCAGAACCCCGCGATCAGCACGAGCACGAGGAGCAGCAGCCACCGGCTCGCGGGCTCGGACGGCACGGACCGTTCGGGCGCGTGCCGCCGCAGATCCTGCGCCGCGTGATCCGCCACCGCCCCCGGAATCGCGGCGAACACCGCCTCGCGCAGGTGCGTCGGGCTGGTGATCGCCGGCATCGCGACGCGGCGCGGCCCGTCGAGAAGCTCGGCGATCAGCCGGCCACGGGGCGCCAGCACGCAGGCGGCGACGGACCCGAGGGCCAGGGGCGCGAGCCCGGCGACCAGGCTGTCGGGGAAGCGCAACCCCAGGCCGAACGGGATCGGACCGCCGAGGAACGGGGCGCCGAGGCGCCGGGCCAGGGCGCGGTAATAGGCCGTCTCCTCCATCAGCCCGGAATTCAGCAGCGCGGTCGCCGCATCGGTCCCGGCGGCGGCGGCGTCCCGGGCCGCCCGGGTCAGGAGGCGGGCATCGATCCCCTCGGCGCGCAGGAACGCGATCTCCGGCGGCAGGGACATCGTCGGGGCGATCGAGGCCGTGGGCAGGCGCTGCACCGACATGCCGACGCTCCCCCGGCAGCCCCAGGACGTGGTAGGGGAGGGGCGTGAGCCAGACCCCGTTCCCGTCCTCCGAAAGGAGCATCGCCGCATTTCCGCCGTCAAGGGCGGGCGGAGCGCGATCCGCGCTCGCTTTCGCCATGCTCGCCTTGGCTGCGCTCGCGGCCCTGGATTGGGGCGGATCGCGGCCCGCCCGTGCGGCGGCGACCGCCGCGCCGCAGGAGGCGACGCCCTCCGTGACGGTCCCGGATTTCTGGAATCCGCGCAGCCGCGGCGAGCGGATCGAGGCGCCCCAGACCGGCCGCGCCGTTCGATTCCTGACCGACGACGAGTTCCCGCCGCTGCACTTCGCAGGCCCGGACGGCAACCCGACCGGCTTCGTGGTCGAGCTCGCCCGGGCGGTATGCGAGAAACTGACGATCACCTGCACGGTGCAGGCGCGCCGCTTCGACACCCTGCTGGACGCCCTGGACAGCCGCCAGGGCGACGTGATCGCGGCCGCCATCCCGCTGACCGCGCCCGTGCGTGAGAAATTCCTGGCGACGCGCCCGTATTTCCGCTGGCCGGCGCGCTTCGCCGCGCGGGCCGACAAGGGCCTGCCGGTCCCCTCGGCGGCGGCGCTCGCCGGACGCAGCGTCGGAGTGATGGGCGGCAGTGCGCACGCGGCCTACCTCAAGGCGTTCTTCCCCAAAGCCGTCCCGAAGGAGTTCCTCGACCTCGCGGCCGCCGAGGGCGCGCTCAAGCGCGGCGAGATCGACTACCTGTTCGCCGACGGCCTCAACCTCGCCCTCTATGTCGGCGGCCAGGAGGCGGAGGCTTGCTGCGCCCTGATCGGCGGCGACTACCTGGAGAACCGCTATTTCGGCGAGGGCATCGGGCTGATCACCCGCCCGGAGGACGCCGCCCTCTCCCGGGCGCTGGACGACGCGCTCCAGCGGGTCTGGGACGACGGAAAGTACACCGAGCTATACCTGCGGTTCTTCCCGGTGAGCCCGTTCTGAGGGGCTTCCGTCGCGGCAGCGCATCGGTGACCCTGCCCGGCAACGGGTTCGCCGAAAGGACTGAGGCATGACGGATCTGCCGGATAAGGCGGTAGCGCAGGCTCAAACCCTCGCCCCGGAGGTGCAGGACGAGATCGCCCGCCTGATGCTGGCCTTCGTCGGCGAGGACGCACCGCTCGACCGGTTCACCCCGGAGGAGGCGGCGGAACTCGACGAATCCGAGGCGGCGGCGGCGGGTGGCGACCTCGCGACGGAATCGGAGGTACGCGCCATCTGGGACAGACATGGCCTGTGAGGCTGCGCCTCACCCAGACCGCGGCATCGCAACCCGGCAAGGCTCTGGCCTACCTTGACCAGAAGAACCCGCAGGGCGCGCGAAAGGTACGACGGCGGCGTTGGGCAGCCATGGACCTTCTCCTGCGACACCCTTTGCAGGCTCCGTGACGTCCCGGCCCGGTGTCCGACGTCTCCAGGTACGTCCATACCCCTACGCGATCACGTATCACGTCGCGACAGATGAGATCGTCATCCTCGGCAGCCGGCATGCCGCGCGCCAGCCGCAGTCCTAAGAACCCACACGCGCCCCGAACGCCGCCGGGACGCCGGATTGCGCCGGCAGGCGTTCCGCTGGGGCTCGAACCGCTCTAGGGTGCGCGATCCCAGCGTACCTCAGTCCCCAGATCATGCCCGCCGCACCTGCCCTGACCCTCGACCCCGACCTGATCGAGGCGGCCGCCACCGCCGCCGCCTGGCCCTTCGAGGAGGCGCGCAAGCTCGTCGCGCGGCTGGAGAAATCCGGCACGACCGAGGTGGTGTTCGAGACCGGCTACGGGCCGTCGGGGCTGCCGCATATCGGCACCTTCGGGGAGGTCGCCCGCACCTCCATGGTCCGCCACGCCTTCCGGGTGCTGACCCGGGACGCGGTGCCGACCCGGCTGATCGCCTTCTCGGACGACATGGACGGGCTGCGCAAGGTCCCGGACAACGTGCCCAACCGCGAGATGCTGGCCGCGCATCTCAACCAGCCGCTCACCCGCGTGCCGGACCCGTTCGGCACCCACGACAGCTTCGGTGCGCACAACAACGCCGAGTTGCGCCGCTTCCTGGACGCCTTCGGATTCGCTTACGAGTTCCGCTCGGCGACGGATTGCTATCGCTCGGGCGTATTCGACGCGGCTTTGATGCGCGTTCTGGAGCGCTACGACGCCGTGATGGAGATCATGCTGCCGTCGCTGCGCGCGGAACGATCGGCCTCCTACTCGCCGTTCCTGCCCCTGCACCCGGTCACCGGCCACGTCATGCAGGTGCCGATCGACGAGGTGCGGGTCGAGACCGGCACGCTGGTCTGGCGCGACCCCGCCACGGGCGAGCGCTACGAGACCCCGGTGACCGGCGGCCACGCCAAGCTGCAATGGAAGCCCGACTGGGCGATGCGCTGGGTCGCGCTCGGCGTCGATTACGAGATGGCCGGCAAGGACCTGATCGATTCGGTCAAGCTGTCGGGCAAGATCGCCCGGGCGCTCGGCGGCGAGCCGCCGGAGGGGTTCAACTACGAACTGTTCCTCGACGAGAAGGGCCAGAAAATCTCGAAGTCGAAGGGCAACGGCCTGACCATCGACGACTGGCTGAAGTACGGCACGCCGGAATCCCTAGGCCTGTTCATGTACAACAAGCCCCGCGAGGCCAAGCGCCTGTTCTTCGACGTGATCCCACGGCACGTCGACGAGTATATCGGCTTCCTCGACCGCTATGCCGGCCAGGACGCGAAGCTGCGCCTCGGCAACCCGGTCTGGCACCTGCATGCCGGGAATCCGCCCGAGCCGGAGCGGGTCGAGGGCGCGAGCCTGACCTTCGCGATGCTGCTGAACCTCGCCGCGGTGGCCAACACCGAGGATCCGGCGGTGCTGTGGGGGTTCATCCGCCGCTACGCGCCGCAGACCGGGCCGGAGACCCATCCGGGGCTCGACCGGCTGGTTGTCCACGCGCTCACGTACTTCTCGGACTTCGTGCGCCCGGCCAAGACCTACCGCGAGCCGAGCCAGGAGGAGCGGACGGCCCTCGAGGACCTGTCGGAGACGCTCGGCCAGCATGCCGGCTCCACCGATCCGGAAGCCCTGCAGGCGGCGGTCTACGAGGTCGGGCGGCGCCACTTCCCCGATACGTCCGGCAAGGCCAAGAGCCCGGACGGGCGCCCGGGCGTGTCCCAGGCGTGGTTCACGAGCCTGTACAACGTGCTGTTCGGCGAGGCGCGGGGGCCGCGCTTCGGCTCCTTCGTGGCCCTCTACGGGGTGGCGGAGACCCGGGCGCTGATCGCAGCAGCCCTCTCGGGGGCCCTGGTGGCGGAGCACGCCGCCTTCGTGGGCCGCCCCGCCGACGTCGTCGCGTGAGCGCGATGATCGTCGACAGCATCGCGGCGCTGGAGGCGATCTACGCGCCGTCCCTGGCGCCCGCCTCCGTGGCCAAGGTCACGGCGGCGATCACGCCGGACTACGCGGCGCTGATCGCCGCCGCGCCGTTCGCAGTGCTGGCGACGAGCGGTCCCGAGGGGCTCGATTGCAGCCCCCGGGGCGACCGGCCGGGCTTCGTGCGGGTGGCCGGCCCGCGCACGCTGATCCTGCCCGACCGGCGCGGCAACAACCGGATCGATTCCCTGCGCAACGTCGTGCGCGATCCCCGGGTGGCGCTGCTGTTCCTGATCCCGGGCTCGGGCACGACCTTCCGGGTGAACGGCACGGCGGTGATCTCGGCCGACCCGGATCTCCTGGATTCGTTCCGCGTGGACGGGCACGCGCCGCGCACGGCCCTCGTGATCACGGTCGAGGCGGCGTATTTCCAATGCGCCCGGGCGATCATCCGCGCCCGGCTTTGGGAGCCCGACGCCCGGGTCGATCCGGCGGACCTGCCGAGCCCCGGGGCGATCCTGGCCGCGCTCACCGCGGGGGAGGTCGAAGGCCAGGTCTACGACGCGGAATGGCCGGGACGGGCCGCCAAGACGATGTGGTGACGCGGCGTTCGATTTTCTGGATCCGCCTGTAGAGTGCGTGCATTACGGGCGCATGCCGTCCATCGGATCGGCCATGCCGCTCGCCTCCGCTCACCCCACCAGGGCGAGACCCGGCTGGGAAAAATCCTGCGTCTCGGTCTCGGGGATCACATCGACCTCGACCTTCAGGCGCTGCTTGCCCGAGCCGCTGACGATGCCGTCCACCGGCGCCACGTCGCCGTAGTCGCGGCCTCGGGCCACCACGATGTGGTCGTCCCGCACCGCCACGCCGTTGGTCGGGTCGAGGCCGAGCCAGCCGTCGCCGCACCAGACCGCCACCCAGGCGTGGCTCGCATCCGCGCCGCGCAGGCGCGGCCGGCCCGGCGGCGGCACGGTCCGCAGGTAGCCGCTGACATAGGCGGCCGGCAGCCCCATGCCGCGCAGGCCCGCGATCATCACGTGGGCGAAATCCTGGCAGACCCCGGCCCGGAGCGCGAAGGATTCGGCGAGCGGCGTGCGCACAGTCGTGGCCTTGGCGTCGAACCGGAAGTCGGCGCGGATGCGCAGCATCAGGTCGTAGGCCGTCCCATAGGCGCTGCGGCCGGGCACGAAGCTGGCGCGGGCGTAGTCGGTGACATCGGGGACGAGGGGGACCCGGCCGCTCGGGAACAGGAAATGGACCGGCGCCCGGCCGCGGAGGTCGCACCCGGCCACAACGGCGTCGCGGACCCGCTCCCAGGGCTGGCCGGCCTCGGGCTCCGGCGGGACGCGGCGCTCGACCCGCACGGTGGACAGCGCCTCGACGCTGAAGGTGGTGTGGGGCGTATCGAGCGTGATCGCCACGGCCTCGATCCCGAAATAGTCGCGCCGCATCACCGCGGTGGTGGGGCTCGGATCGATGGTCACGGCGCTCGCCAGCACGCTCTGGCCCTCGCCGTCCTGCGGCTTGAGCCGCAGGGCGCAGCGGGCGAAGCGCACCGGCTTGCCGTAGCGGTAGGTGGTGCGGTGGCGCAGCGTGTAGATCATCGCGACGACCGCGCGCCGCGGGCCGTCCTCAAGGCGGCTTCAGGGGCGCACATCATCAAGCCAGGCCTGTCAGCTTTTCCGGGCGCAGCGCGTTCGGCCCGGCCGGAAAGTAGCGCACCGCGATGCCGTCGGCGAGGCGTTCGAGGTCGGTCTCCAGGGCCGTCAGGCGCACGGCGTCGAAATCGGCGGCCTCGCCGCTGCGCAGTTCCGCCAGGATCCGGGAGGCGATGCGGCGATGCGGCTCCGGGATGCCGTCGGCCGACAGGGCCGGCAGGTCGTCGAGGTGCCGGGCGATCGCCTCGGCCTGGAAGGCGATGGAACGCGGGTTGTAGGGGTCGAGCAACACCATGTCGCGGACCGGGTCGAGGGCCGCACCCTGCATGTAGCGCCGGCCGTAGCTGATCTGCGAGTCGCTGAGCGACAGCATCACCCCGAGGCAGCCCGGGGTCGCCTCGTCGTTGGCGAAGGACAGCGCGAAGGTGCAGGTGTTGACCGCCCGCTCGACGCGCCGGCCGAGCTCGACGAAGTGCCAGCCCTCCGCCCGGCTCATGTTCTCGTGGGTGAGCCCGGACAGGGCGGCGAGCTGGCTCAGCGCCCGCTCGGCCCGCCCGGCGAGCTGCGACTCGGTGAAGGCCCGCTCGGTGTCCAGCGACACGATCTCGATCAGGTCGGCCAGCACCCGCCAGGCCTCGCCGGAGAGGCGGGCGCGGAGCGCGGCGGCGTTGCGCCGGGCCGAGACGATGTGGGCGCGGGCCGAGCCGGAGCGCTCGCGCCCGGTCAGCGCCTCCTGGGCGAGCCGGGCCGTGGGCAGGTCGGTGGCGCCGGTGGCGCCCCATTCGTAGAGCAGCGCCCGCAGGGCCAGGGCGGCCGGCGTGTCGAGGGCCCCGGAGATGTCGGCCCCGACGGCGTCGCCGACGCTGCGCAGGTGCGCCAGGACCAGCCGGATCACCGCTTCGGCGCGCTCGAGGTAGCGGCCGAACCAGAACAGGCCGTCGGCGGCACGCGACGGCAGGTGGCCGCCGACCCGGCGCACCCGCGGGGCCGCGTGGGAGCCGATCAGCGGCGCCTCGACCGGGCTCTCGGACAGCACCCACAGGTCGGCCGAGCGGATGCCCAGCCGCATCTCGATCGGGTCGACGTCCTCGCGCTCCGAGACCCGGCAGAAGCCGCCCGGCATGACCTGCCAGCCCGCGGGGGTCCGGGCCGCGAAGACGCGCACCACGAAGGGGCGGGGCACCAGGTAGAGGCCGTTGTCGCCACGCTCCCAGCCCGGCATGGTCGAGAGCGGCGCGGCCTCCTGGGCGACGTAGTCGAACGGCCGGTCGCGCAGGGCCGCCACCACCCGGGCCCGCTCGGCCGCCAGGGCCTGGGGCGCCAGGATCGCGTCGCGGCCGGCCCCGCGCTGGGGCGTGGCGGCCGGGCGCAGGGTCAGGCTGTCGAGGTTGGCCTGGGCGTGGGCCAGGCCTTCGAGGTCGCCGCACCACCAGGCCCGGGGATGCCCGAGCCGCAGCGGCGCGCCCAGCAGCCGGCGGGCGATGCCGTCGAGATACGGGGCGAGCGCCGCGGATTCGACCAGCCCGGAGCCCGGCATGTTGGCCATCACCAGGGAGCCGTTGCGCAGGGCCTCGATCACTCCGGGCACGCCCAGGCGCGAGGCCGGGTTCAGTTCGAGGGGATCGAGATAGTCGGCATCGATCCGCCGCCACAGGGCGTCGGCCCGCTTCAGGCCCGAGACGGTGCGCACGTGCAGGGCGCCGTCGCGCATGACGAGGTCGTCGCCCTCGACCAGCATCAGGCCGAGATACCGGGCCAACGCCGCCTGCTCGACATAGGTGCTGCTGTAGGGCCCCGAGGTCAGCAGGCAGATGCGCGGGTCGGAGCGCTCGGCCCCGAGCGCCAGCCCCTCGCGGAAGGCCTGGAAGAAGGCCGGCAGGCGCTCGACGTGGAGGTCCTGGAAGAAGTCCGGGAAGGTCCGGGCCAGGACCATGCGGTTCTCCAGCGCCCAGCCGAGGCCCGAGGGGGCCTGCGTCCGGTCGGCCAGGACCTGCCAGCGCCCGTCCGGTCCCCGGCCGATATCGGCGGCGTAGAGCTTCAGGTAGTGCCCCCCCGGGGGTGCGACCCCGTGAAGGGGGTGGAGGAATTCGGGCGTCCCGGCCACGATCGCGGCGGGCAGCAGCCCGTCGGCGACCAGGCGGCCCTCGCCGTAGCAATCGGCAAGGATCGCCTCCATCAGCTCCGCGCGCTGGACGATCCCGGCGCTGAGGTCGCGCCACTCGGCGGCCTCGACCACCAGGGGCAGGCAGTCGAGCGGCCAGGGATGCTCGCGCTGGTCGCCGGAGATCCGGAACGAGATGCCGGCATCCCGGATGTGCCGCTCCGCCGAGACGAAGCGGGCCAGGATCTCCGGCTCGGTGAGCGCCCCGAGATGGTCGAGCAGGCGCGGCCACGCCCCCCGGGGGGCGCCGTCGCCGCCCAGGAACTCGTCGGGACGGCCGGAGACGGGCCGATAACCCGCGGTCCAGCGCGCGACGCGCTCCCGCGGGCTTTCGCGCACGTTCTCGCCCGCCTCGGTCCGGGCGGCGCCGGCCGCGAGCGCCGCCTCCATCACCGGGCTCCGGTCATGTCGGGGCCGGCATGCGCAGGTCGAGGGTCAGCGGGAACTCGGCGTTCGTCTCCGCGCGGGGCATCTCGACCCGGCCCGGCGTGTGACCGAGGGGCTCGAAGCGGGCGAGGCGGCGCCCCTCCGCCTCGTAGGCGTTGACCGGGTGGGTCTCGTAGTTCCGTCCGCCCGGGTGGGCGACGTGGTAGCGGCAGCCGCCGAGCGAACGTCCGCTCCAGACGTCGAGGATGTCGAAGGTCAGCGGCGAGTGGGCCGGGATCGTGGGGTGCAGCGAGGAGGCCGGCTGCCACGCCTTGAAGCGCAGGCCCGCCACGGCCTCGCCGCCACGGCCGGTGCCGGTCATGGGCAGCCGGCGCCCGTTGCAGGCGATGACGTGCCGCTCGGGCACGAACCCCTCGACCTTGACCTGAAGCCGCTCGACCGAGCTGTCGACGAAGCGCACGGTGCCCCCGCTGGTCCCTTCCTCGCCCATCACGTGCCAGGGCTCCAGCGCCTGGCGCAGTTCCATTCGGACCCCGCCCTGCTCCACCACGCCGAAGACGGGGAAGCGGAACTGGGCCTGCGCCTCGAACGCGACCGGGTCGAAAGCGTAGCCCGCCGCCCGCAGATCCTCCAGCACCCCGAGGAAGTCGGCCCAGAGGAAATGCGGCAGCATGAAGCGATCGTGGAGGTTCGTGCCCCAGCGGACACAACCCCCGGTCTGCGGCTCGCGCCACAGCCACGCCACCAGGGCCCGCAGCAGCAATTGCTGCGCGAGGCTCATGCGGGCGTCCGGCGGCATCTCGAAGGCCCGGAACTCCAGCAGGCCGAGACGCCCGGTCGGACCGTCCGGCGAGTACAGCTTGTCGATGCAGATCTCGGCCCGGTGGGTGTTGCCGGTGACGTCCACCAGGATGTTGCGGAACACCCGGTCGACCAGCCAGCGCGGGATGTTGGGCGCGTCGGCGGCCGGGATCTGGGCCAGCGCGATCTCCAGCTCGTAGAGCCCGTCATGGCGGGCCTCGTCCATGCGCGGGGCCTGGCTGGTCGGGCCGATGTAGAGGCCGGAGAACAGGTACGAGAGCGCCGGGTGGCGCTGCCAGTAGAGCACCAGGCTCTTCAGCAGGTCGGGCCGGCGCAGGAACGGCGAATCGTCCGGCGTGACGCCGCCCATGACCACGTGGTTGCCGCCGCCGGTGCCGGTGTGGCGCCCGTCGACCATGAATTTCTCCGCGCCGAGCCGGGTCTGCCGGGCTTCGGCGTAGAGGTCGGTGGTGATCGCCACCGCCTCGCGCCAGGACGCGGCCGGGTGGACGTTGACCTCGATCACGCCGGGATCGGGGGTGACCTTGATCAGGCCGATGCGCGCATCGTAGGGCGGCTCGTAGCCCTCGACATGGATCGGCAGCGCCAGCTCGGCGGCAGCCGCCTCGAGGTGGGCGGCGAGCTCGAGATACTCGTCGGCCCGCTGGGTCGGCGGCATGAACACGCGCACGATTCCGTCCCGGGGCTCGATCGCCAGCGCGGTGCGGACCGCGACGCCGGTGATGCCGGCCCCGTTGACCACCGTCGCGGCCTTGGGATCGTCGGGGAGCGGCCCGCGGGGCTCCAGCGGGTCCTGCGGCTGGTAGTAGGGATAGTGCTCGGGCGGCACGTAGGGCAGGGACGACAGGGGCAGGCGGAAGCCGAGGGGCGAATCACCCGGCACCAGGAAGGCCTGGCCCCGGCGGAACGCCCACTTCTCCGAGATCCAGACCCGGTCGGAATCGCCGTCCTTGCCGGTGGGCAGGCTCGCGAGCGGCAGGACGTAGCCCGCCGGCTCCCCGAGGCCGCGGGCGTAGACGCGCCGGATCCGGGCGTCGAACTCCACGGAGCCGGACTTGGCGGCGGCCGGCGTGACGTTGACCGGCAGGTCCGCCGCCTTCTTCTCCCAGAGCTCGCCGTCCTCGAAGGTCGGGAACACGTAGTCGGACAGCCCGAGCCGGCGGGCCAGCGCGTCGGCCAGCGCCTTGGCCTGCGCGATGGTGGCGGTACCGTGTGAATCTTGGCCTTCCGCCCCTTCGCCCACCTCGGGGGCGATCAGGGCCGGGTCGGTCCAGATCGGCTTGCCGTCCTTGCGCCAGTAGAGCGCGAAGGCCCAGCGCGGCAGGCTCTCGCCCGGGTACCACTTGCCCTGGCCGTAATGCAGCAGCCCGCCCGGGCCGAACCGGTCGCGCAGGCGCCGGATCAGCGTGTCGGCCATCCGCCGCTTGGTCGGGCCGACCGCGGCGATGTTCCATTCCGGCGCCTCGAAATCGTCCACCGACACGAAGGTCGGCTCGCCGCCCATGGTCAGGCGGACGTCCTGGGCCACGAGGTCGGCGTCGACCCGCTCACCCAGCGCGTCCATGGCCGACCAGACCGTCTCGGAATACGGCTTGGTGATCCGCGGCGTCTCGGCGACCCGGGTGATCCGCATCTCGAAGCCGAACTCGGTCTTGGCCGGCTCGGCCGCACCCGAGATCGGCGCCGCCGAGCGGTAATGCGGGGTCGCGGCGAGTGGGATGTGGCCCTCGCCGGTGAGCAGCCCGGAGGTCGCGTCCATGCCGATCCAGCCGGCGCCCGGCAGGTAGACCTCGGCCCAGGCGTGCAGGTCGGTGAAGTCCGCCGACGCGCCGGCGGGACCGTCGACCGCGGTGGTGTCGGGCACGAGCTGGATCAGGTAGCCGGAGACGAAGCGCGCCGCGAGCCCGATCCGGCGCAGCACCTGCACGAGCAGCCAGGCCGAATCGCGGCACGACCCGCTCTTGAGCCGCAGCGTCTCGGCCGGCGTCTGCACGCCCGGCTCCAGGCGCACGCCGTAGGCGATCTCGCGGGCGATCAGGCCGTTGAGCGCCACTAGGAACAGCACCGTGCTGGGCTCCTCGGGGAGCCGCGCGAGCAGCGCCTCGATCTCAGGCCCGTCCGCGTCCACGGGCATCAGGTAGGGCGCCAGCTCCTCCGACAGGTCCGGCTCGTACGCGAAGGTCCGAGCCTGCGCGTAATCCTCCACGAAGAAGTCGAACGGGTTGATCACCGCCATCTCGGCGGTGAGGTCGACCTCGATCTTCAGCTCGTCGGTCTTCTCCGGGAAGACCAGGCGGGCGAGCCAGTTGCCGCTCGGATCCTGCTGCCAGTTCAGGAAGTGGTTGGCGGGCGTCACCGTCAGCGCGTAGGCCGGAACCTTGGTGCGCGCGTGCGGAGCCGGGCGCAGGCGCACCACCTGGGGACCGAGGCTGATCGGCCGGTCGTAGCGGTAATGCGTGACGTGGTGCAGGGCGGCTTTGATCGACACGATGGCTCCGTCTGAAGGATCGAATGCGGTCTCGTAGCCGGCACCGGGCGCCGCGGCGGGTCGATCGCCGAGCCCACCGCGCGGTTATGTGCCAAGGACGGGGTCACAAGCAATTTTCGTGCGGTGCCCTCTGCGTCCGCGGAGCGCCGCCGACCTTGGCCGGAACTTTGCCGGTCGCGCTCATTTGATCGAAAAGTGGGCCGGTTGCCGGCCCGGGACCACGCGATGAAGCTCTTCCAGTGCCAGGCCTGCGACCAGCCGGTCACCTTCGAGGCGACCGCCTGCGAGAGCTGCGCGCGCCGGCTGGGCTATGTCTGCGCGGCGCACGAGGTCTCGGCCCTGGAGCCCATGGGCCTCTCCGCCCATCCGGCCATGGGCGGCGCCCAGACCTTCCACGCCTATGCGGGTTCCGGACGGCGCTACCGCTACTGCAGCAACGCCTCGTCGGGGGCCTGCAACTGGCTGGTGCCGGAGGACGAATCCGAGATCTTCTGCACCGCCTGCCGGCACAACCGAGTGGTGCCGGACCTGTCGCAATCCTGGAACCTCGCCCGCTGGCGCCAGATCGAGGCGGCCAAGCGCCGGCTGTTCTACTCGCTGCTGCGCCTCGAACTGCCGCTGGCGACCCGGGCCCAGTACACCGACGGGCTGGCCTTCGACTTCCTGGTCGATCCGTCGGAGAGCTTCTCGTACGGGCCGCCGGTGCTCACGGGCCACATCAACGGCCTGATCACCATGAACATCGCCGAGGCCGACGACGTCGAGCGCGAGCGGCGCCGGATCCTGTTCGGGGAGCATTACCGCACCCTGCTCGGCCATTTCCGGCACGAGATCGGGCATTACTTCTGGTACCTGCTGGTCATGAACGGGCCGACCATGGGCGCCTTCCGGGGGTTGTTCGGCGACGAGAACCTGAACTACGTCCGGGCCCTGCAGGACCACTACGCCCACGGCGCCCCGGCCGAGTGGGAGGATTCCTACGTCTCGGCCTACGCCACCGCCCATCCGTGGGAGGATTTCGCCGAGACGTTCGCGCATTACCTGCACATCGTCGACACGGTGGAGACCGCCTCGACCTTCGAGCTGCACGTGCGCCCGCGCCTGCGCAACGCCACGACGGCACCCACGGTGATCGATTTCGACCCCTACGACACCCACGACCTCGACCGGCTGATCGAGGCGTGGCTGCCGCTGACCTACGCGATCAACTCCCTGTCCCACAGCATGGGCCAGCCGGCGCTCTACCCGTTCAAGCTGACCCCCACGGTGATCGCCAAGCTCGCCTTCGTGCACGAGCGGATCTACGCCTCCCGCTCCGGCACCCTGCCGGATCCCGGCGAGGCCGGGGCCGAGATGCTGCGGGCGGTGATCCTGGGGTTGCGCCAGAAGGTGGCGGCGCCGACCGTGTGATCCGGTCGGCGGCCTGTCAGGGCCGTGGGCGCGGAATCGGCTTCAGGGTCATGAACCGGCACGTCCGGGACGAATCGGCCTCATCGACCTGCCAGACGGTTCTGACCCGTGGATCCGCGCCGGGACGGGCAGCGAGAGGGCCCTCGAAAGACGGCTCGATGGCCCGATAGGAATCCGCGCACATCCGGACGTCGGCCGTGATCGAACGGCGCATCGATCAGGGCGTCCGGATCACCCGGCGTGAATCCGCATGCGGCGAGGAAGCGACAATTCGCGGCCCCGTCCCGGTGGCTCGGATTGAGCAAGTCTGCGGTGACCTTGACCAGGGTGGCGAGGAAGCGGGACGGCCAACCGTCCGGATCGGTCACCCGACCACCCGCTCTACCGGGCACACGCCGCCCGCCTCGACCGTCGCCGGCATGTCGAACGGCTCCGTGAACTCGACCTCGAAGGCCTCGCCGTCGGCATAGACGGCGGCGACGTGCCTGTCGTGCCCGCCCGGGACCGGCACGTCGTCATCGCCCGAGACCGCCCGCAGGACGCGGCCGAGTTCGCCGGCCGGCGGCAGCGACACACACGATACGCCGTCCCGCATCGCACGCTATGCGCCCGGTCTCCGATCAGATCTCCTCCCGCCCCTCCACGAAGGCGCGGAACGCCGCCAGGGTCTCGGCGCTGACGTGGTGCTCGATCCCCTCGGCATCCCGCCGGGCGGTCTCGGGGCTGACCCCGAGGGTGCACAGGAAGCGCTCGACGATGCGGTGGCGCTCGCGCGCCTGGGCGGCCAGCCGGCGGCCAGCCTCGGTGAGGAACACGCCGCGATAGGGCCGCTGCTGGACGAAGCCGTCCTCGCACAGCCGCTTGAGCATCTTGGCGACGGTCGGCTGGGCCACGCCGAGGCGGGCGGCGATGTCGACCTGGCGCGCCTCGCCGCCGTCACCGATCAGGTCGTCGATCAGTTCGACGTAATCCTCGACGAGTTCGGAGCGCCGGGCCTCGCGGGCCTGGCGGAAGCTCTCCACGTGCCGCTCGGGATCGACCAGCGCGGTCTCGGGCAGGCCCTGGGTTTCGGAGGCACGCGGCTCGGACGGTTCCTGCATCGGCTCTCCCTCTCGCCGCCCCCCGGCGCCGCCCGACCCTTGTTAGCAAAATCCGCCCCGGGGAGGGGAGTCCCGCGACGCGGTTGCGGGCCTGTCTTAAATGCCCCCTTGAAACACGCGGCCGATCCCTTGAATATAGCCCAAGCTATATTTTTGAGAGAAGGGTGAGGCATGGCAACGCCGGATGCGGCGACGGTCCCGGGGGGCCAGATGCCCGAGGGACGTACGCCGACGGGAACGGTACCTCCGGCACCGGCGGGCCCTGCGCTCGGCAGGATGAGCCGGCGCACGGAGCAGGCGATCCGCGACACGCTCGACGGGCGGCCGGGCGGCCGCGGCCGGTTCCTGCTGTTCGTGGGCCCCGCCGTGACGGCGTCGATCGCCTACATGGACCCCGGCAACTTCGCGACCAACATCCAGGCCGGCGCCCGCTACGGCTACGGCCTGCTCTGGGTGGTGCTGCTCGCCAACATCACCGCGATGCTGTTCCAGGCGCTCTCGGCCAAGCTCGGGATCGTCACGGGCAAGAACCTCGCGGAGCATTGCCGCGACGCGACGCCGTTGCCGGTGCGGCTCGGCCTGTGGGGCATCAGCGAGGTCGCCGCCATGGCCACCGACCTCGCCGAGTTCCTGGGCGGCGCGATCGGGCTGTCGCTGCTCACCGGCATGCCGCTGATGGCCGGCATGGCGGTCACCGCGATCGTCACCTACGCGATCCTGCTGCTGGAGCAGGAGGGTTTTAGGCCGCTGGAGATCGCGATCGGCGTGATGGTCGGCACGATCGGCCTCTGCTACGCGGTCGAGCTCGCTATCGCCCCGGTGGACTGGGCCGACGCCGCCAAGGGTCTCGTCACCCCGCGGATCCCCGACGCGCAGGCGCTGACCATCGCGGTCGGGATCATCGGCGCCACCGTGATGCCGCACGCCCTGTTCCTGCATTCGGGCCTGACCCAGGGGCGGGGCAGCCCCCGCAACGACGCCGACCGGCGCCTGCTCGTGCGCTTCTCGAACCGCGAGGTGGTGGTGGCGCTGCTGCTGGCGGGCCTCGTCAACATGGCGATGGTGATCATGGCGGCCGCCGCCTTCCATGCCGGCCACAGCGAGGTCGCCGAGATCGACCAGGCCTATCGCACCCTGACCCCCCTGCTCGGGCCGGCGGCCGGGGCTGCCTTCCTGGTGTCGTTGCTGGCCTCCGGGATCTCCTCCTCGGTGGTGGGCACGCTCGCCGGCCAGATGGTGATGCAGGGCTTCACCGGCTGGCACATCCCGCTCATCGTCCGGCGGCTGGTGACCATGCTTCCGGCCTTCGTCGTGGTGGCGATCGGCGTCGACCCGACCCGGGCCCTGGTGCTGTCCCAGGTGGTGCTGTCGCTCGCCCTGCCGGTGCCGATGGTGGCTCTGGTGGTGTTCACCCGCCGCCGCAGCGTGATGGGCGCCTTCGCCAACGGCCCCCTGACCCAGGCCGCCGCCATGGCCGGGGCGGCCCTGGTGCTCGGCCTCAACATGGTGCTGCTGGCCGCCGCCTTCGGGGTGCCGATCCCGGGGCTGGAGTAGAGCCCACCGGGCCCCTTGCCCTGCCCTCAAGACTTGCCCATCCCGTTGGAGGGGCCTGCCCTAACGCCATGGGTTGAGCAGCGTCACGCCGGTCGCGGCGAAATCGGCGCTGTTGCGGGTGACGATCGTCAGGTCGTGAGCGAGGTCGGTCGCCGCGATCCGAGCATCGTGCTCGCGCCTGGGATCGGGGACGTGAAGTTGGGCGCCGCGCGATCGCGGTATCGATCGGCAGGATGGGGCCGGCGAAGGCCGGCATGCGCATGCCGGACCTCGCATGTCGGTCCAGACAGTCATTGGAGGCCCGGCAAGCGCCGTCAATCGGCTGCCGGGCCCTCGGACTCCGCCCGTGTTCGGGGTCGATGCCCCCGGGCGCCCCCGGTCAGCTCGCCCGGACCACCACCTCCACGAGGTTGGCGCCCCCTGACCGGATCCCGGCCTCGATCGCCGGGGCGATGTCGGCGGCCCGGGTCACCCGCCGCGACGGCACCCCCATGGAGGTGGCCAGCGCCAGGTAGTCGACGCGCGGGTCGGTGAGATCCATGGCGATGAAGCGGTTGGCGCGCACCGAGGCGTAGTGCGCCTGCCCCTTCATGAAGTTTTTCAGGATGTTGTACTCGGCGTTGTTGATCACCACGAAGGTGACCGGCAGCTTTTCGTGCGCGGCCGTCCAGAGTGCCTGGGGCGAGTACATGGCCGCCCCGTCGCCCACGACGCAGACCACGGGGGCGCGGTCGATGCCGAGGGAAAAACCGACCGCGGCCGGCATGCCCCAGCCGAGCACGCCGCCGCGCATCGCGGCGTATTGGTGGACGGAGTTGCTGTTCAGGAACGTGCGCAGGTGGGTCAGGGTCGCGGGCGCCTCGTCGATGATCGTGGTCTGCGCCCCCACGGCCCGGGCCACCTCGCGGGCGGCGACCAGGGGGGCGATCACCGGATCGTCGAAGGCGGCGTCCGCCGAGGCGGCGAGTTGCGCCCGGCGCTCGGCCTGGGCCGTCGTCGCCGCCGCGCGCAACTCCGCGAAGGCGCCGGTCCGGTCGGCCACGCGCGGCGCCAGCAGCGGCAGCAGCGCGTTCAGGGAGGCCTGGATGTCGCCCACCGTGGACAGGCTGGTGGCGTAGGTGCGCCCGAGGTCGCGGACATCCGCGGAGAGCTGGAACACCTGCGTCCCCGGCGGCACCGCCGAGACCTCCGAGTACAGGATGGTGATCAGCGACTTGCCGCCGAGCGCGAAGACCGCGTCGTAGCGCCCGAGGAGGTCGGCGATGGCGTCGGCCCGGGTCGGCAGGTTGCCGGCCCAGAGCGGGTGGGCGGTGGGGAACGGGATGTGGGCCGGCCAGGACGAGCCGTAGACCGGCGCGGCCAGCAGGTCGGCGAGCGCCACCATCTGGGCGGAGGCGTCCGAGGCGTCGATCTCGTCGCCGGCGATCAGCGCCAGGCGGCCGGGCGCGATGGCGGCAAGTTTCTCGGCCAGGCGATCGAGGGAGCCCGCCACCGCCCGCTGGTCGATGGTCGAGGTCTCGCCCGCCGGGGTCGTGGTCATCGCCTCCATGACGTCCATCGGCAGGGACAGGAAGACCGGACCGGACGGGGCGGCGCCGCAATCGTGGAAGGCCCGGCGCAGGAGCACCGGGATCTGGTCCGGGCTCGTGACCTCGCGCGCCCACTTCACCACCGGGTCGGCGATGGCGACGAGGTCGCCCATCAGCAGCGGGTCGGACAGGGCGTGGCGCAGGTCCTGCTGCCCGGCCGTCACCACGAGCGGCGTGCCGCTGACCTGGGCGTTCCACAGCGCACCCATGCCGTGGCCGAGGCCGCCGGCGGTGTGCAGGTTGAGGAAGGCGGGCCGGCGCGCGCCCTGCGCGTAGCCGTCGGCCATCGCCACCGCGGTCGCCTCCTGCAGGGCCAGGATATAGCCGATGTCCTGCGCCTCGGTGAGCGCGTCGATCAGCGGCAATTCGGTGGTGCCGGGATTGCCGAAGATGTAGCGCACGCCCTCCGAGCGCAGCACATCCAGCAGCAGGTCGGCGCCCCTCCGGCTCCCGGCGGCGTCCACGGTCTCGATCGGCATGCGCAAACCTCCTCCGCCCCCCGGCGGAATCAGCGCGACGCTACCCCATGGCCGCGCCGCGACGAAGACCTGCGGCGCGGGATCTGGTTTCCAAAGGGCGAGCCCTTCGGCGGGTTGTCAGGGTGGTGCCCCGACGACGCCGAACGTTACAGCCCCATCGGCAGCAACCCGGGTGCCAAGGCCGCGGCGGCCCGCGGCCCATCCTTGACCAGGCGAATCGCCGTGCGGGCGACGCGGTTGCGCAGGCGCCGGGCCCGCCAGAGCGCGCCCGTCTCCACGGCGAGGCCGCGGGCGTAGACGCTGGCGCGCAGGCTGCGGGCGTCGCAGGCCTGCTTGACCGGGTCGGCGTAGAAGCCGGCGATCTTGTCCCGGCCCATGCCGGGGGTCGCGAGCCAGGCCGGCACGTGGACCCGCGCGAGCTGGTCGGCATCGGTCAGCAGCTTGCCGATCCCGGTACCCGGGATCGGGCAGGCGGTCTGGAAGGCGTCGCCGATCAGCACCAGCCCGTCGCGCTCCACCCCGTCGGCCCGGGCGAGGTCGATCGGCCGGACTTCGAGGGGGCCGGACACCGACAGGTCCGGGCAGTGCCGCGCGAGGCGGGGCATCATCGCCCGCAGGACCGCCTCCGGGTCCCGGCGCAGGGCCGCGACCCACGGCTCGCCGGGATCGCGGTAGCAGAACAGGTTGGCCCGCATCACGTCCCCGATCGGGAACAGGGTCAGGTAGGCGTCGCGGCCGCCGAACCCCTCGGAGAAGTAGGTCATGGCCGGGAACGGGAAGGCGGCCCGGGGCGCCGCCATGTCGAAGCCGACCGCCAGCGAGTGACGCGGGCTCAGCGCCCGCTTGGTGATGCCGGCCTTGGCCAGCAGCGCCTGCCCGAGCCCGGTGGCGAGCACGACCAGGCGCGCCTCGATCCGGCGGCCGTCGCTCAGGGAGAGCATCTGGCGATCCGGCCCGAGGTCGAAATCGGCGACCCGGCCGGGGGTCAGCAGCCCCTCCGGCAGGGCGGCCCGGGCGGCCCCGACCAGCACCGGATAATGCGCGCCCCATTCGCGGGAGGCCTCCCGGTAGGCGAGGCGGCCGTAGCGCACCACCGCGACCTCCTCGGTCGCCGTCGTGCAGGCGGCGAGCGCCCGGCCGAAGCCGAGGCCCTCGAACAGCGCCATCTGGTCGGCCCCGAATTTCTCCGCCCGGAAGTCGCGGCGTGCCTCACCGCGCTCGGCCTGAGCGTCGATCAGCGTGACCCGGGTCCCGGCGCGGGCGAGCGCCCCGGCGAGGCAACTCCCGGCCAGCCCGGCCCCCACCACGGCCACGTCGCAGGTTTCCACCGCGCTGCCCATTGCTGTCATCTGAAAGTCGTCCTGCGGCCGCGCCAGAACCTGAACGCGCGAAAACGCATGAATGATAGCGATCGGGAACCCTGTAAAGCACGTACGTAATTTTTCGCGACCCCGGAAACATACGTTTACGCTGCCGCGCAGGCTCCGGCGGCATGCTCATCTTCTGATTGAATTGCTGCATCTTAGCGGATCTACCGCCCGGCCCGGATCTTCCTCGGCTCGATAGCGGCGCCCGCTCCGGTTGGGTTTTGACTTGCTCAGCGTTCCTTGCTGAGCGTTCCTTGCCGGGTGCTACTTGCAAGGTGCTACTTGCAAGGTGCTACTTGCCGGGCGCTACTTGCCGGAGCGGACTTCCGTGCAGGTGAGAGGGGGCTTGCCCGCCTCCGTCCAGGTGACGGTGCGCCCCTTGCCGCGCAGCTCATGGCTCGCGTCTCCGTACTGGATCCCATCCGCGTGCGGCTCGACCGGCAAGGTGACCGACGGGCCGGCGGGCGGGTGAACGACGGCCGGCCCGTTCAGGTCGGCGGTGTCGAACTCGACCGTGAGCGTCCGCCCCGCGGGACACGCGAACGCGACCCTGTTCATCGCGGACGATGCGGCGTGCGCCTGTTCCACCGCACCCGGAAGTCCCATGGCGAGAAGGAGGGCGATGCCGCCCCGGGAGAGCAAACGGTTCACGGTACCTCCTGCTGTGCTGATCCCGGCACCGCTCCGATGTGCGGGACATCGGAGAATCGGCCTTCGAAGACCGGGCGCGCAACCTACCGCGATTTCGCCGATCACATCAGGATCGATGGACTCGGGACGACGCTTCAGCCCCGCAGCTGCGCCACGAAGGCGCGCATGAACGGCGGCAGGCCGTCGAGGTCGCGCAGGCACAGGGTCAGGTCGCGACGGGCCCACGGATCGGAGAGCGGCACCACCGCGATGGCGAGGCCCTGAGCCGCCCGGGCGGCGGCGCTCTCGGGGAGCACCGCGAGCCCGACCCGGGCCTGGACCAGACGGCAGACGGCATCGAAGCCGCGCAACTGCACCCGCAGACGCATCGGCCGCCCCTCCCGCACTGCCTGGGCGACCAGGAACCGGCTGATGGCGCTGCGCCGGTCGAGGCCGACCAGGTCGTGGCCGAGCACCTCCACGAAGGGGATGTCGGCCCGCGCCGCCAGGGGATGGTCCCGGGCCGCCACCAGCACGAACCGGTCCTCCCGGAACGGGAAGGTCTGGAGCGAGCCGGTATCGACCGTGCCGGACAGGATGCCGAGATCGGCCGCGCCCTCGGCCACCAGCCCGACGATCTCCTCGGAGGTGCGCTCGTCGATCTCGACGCCGATCCCGGGATGGCCGGCCAGGAAGGCCGAGAGCGCGTCGGGCAGGAACTCGGTCAGCGCGTTGGTGTTGGCAAGCACCCGGATCTGCCCGGCCGCGCCGCCCGAGAACACCGCCATCTCCTCGCGCAGGCGCTCGACGCCGGCCAGGATCTCCCTTGCATGGGCCAGGAGCGTGCGCCCCGCCGGGGTCGGGCTGACGCCCTGCCGTCCTCGGGTGAGGAGCGCGGCGCCCAGCGAATCCTCCATGATCCGGATCCGCGTCGAGGCGGCCGCCAGGGCGAGGTTCGCCCGCGCCGCCCCGTGGGTGATCGAGCCGGCCTCGACCACGTGCCGGAACAGGCCGAGGTCGGTGAGATCGAACCGCATCATCGCCGAAGGCCCCTCTCAGCAGCGGCACCACCGGGCGCCTTGGTCCCGCAGCGACGGCGCGGGACGGTAGCGTCGCCCGGCACGCGTGTCAGCGACCGCCGGAGGCCGCGTCGCCCGAAGCCGCGTCGGCAACCGGAGCGGCGCAACGGGGGATCGGACACCGCAGAATCAACACAGGCACCGGATCGACATTTTTATCGGTCGATATCATTTGTAATCGCACTACTAATTCTGAAATATTACGTTCTCGATTCATAAAAGACTGCGTCAATCCAACCTCAATCTGATATTTACTGACGCATATCAAGTTATAATCTAAGAGCGCGAGGGCGAAATCATTTACTCCCCTTTAACGTGCACTATTCCAAATGTATCGCATCACCGCCGAGACTTCCCCGATCGCGGACGGCACCGTCACCCGCGATCGTCACCGGATCGGATCATGACCGCTTCCAGCCCTCCGGATCCGACGTCGGAGACCCGCGGCTCCCGGCGCCCGCGGGCTGCCGTGATCGCGGCGCCGACGCCCCGCCCGTCCTGCATCCGGACCGCCGAGCGAGGCGAGACGCCATGATGGACGCGCTCCTGGTTGACGACAGCGCAACCATGCGCCTGCGCCTGCGCCAGATGCTGGAGGCCAAGCCCGACGTCAGCGTGACCGACTACGCCGACCCGGCCGCCGCCCTCGTGGAGGCGCAGATGCGCGCCTTCGACATCGTGCTGGTCGACTACCACATGCCGGCCATGGACGGGATCGCGTTCATCCAGCGCATGCGCACCATCCCGCACTACGCGCAGGTGCCGATCGCGATGGTGACCAGCGACATCTCCGACGCGGTGCGGCTCGCCGCGCTCGAGGCCGGGGCGACCGACTTCCTCGACAAGTCCATGCGCGGCATCGAGCAGACCGTTCGGCTGCGCAACCTGATCCGCCTCGCCAAGGCGGTGCGGCGGCTGGCCGAGCAGGCCGCCTGGCTCGACGGCGAGGTCGAGGCGGCCCTGCGGCACATGCGCGAGCGCGAGGAGGAGATCATCTTCCGCCTGTCGCTGGCCGTGGAGTATCGCGACAACGACACCGGCGACCACACCTGGCGGGTCGCCCGCTACAGCCAGATCGTGGCCGAGGCGCTCGGCCTGCCGGCGGAGGCCTGCCGCAACCTGTACCTCGCCGCGCCGCTGCACGATGTCGGCAAGGTCGCCATCCCGGACGGCATCCTGCTGAAGCCCGGCCGGCTCGATCCGGACGAGTTCGCCCTGATCAAGACGCACGCGACCATCGGCCAGCGCATCCTGGGCGGCAGTTCCTCCGAGCTGATCCGGCTGGCCGCCGAGATCGCCGAGGCGCATCACGAGAAGTGGGACGGCAGCGGCTACTCGAAGGGGCTCGCGGGCGACGCGATCCCCCTGGCGGCCCGGATCGTCGCCGTGGCGGACGTGTTCGACGCCCTGACCACGCAGCGCCCCTACAAGGAGGCGATGCCGTTCGAGGCGGCGCTGGCCTGCATCCGGGCCGACAGCGGCCGCCATTTCGACCCGGCCTGCGTAAAGGCGTTCTGCGCGCGCTGGCCGGACGTCCTCGTGGCCGGCGGTCAGGAGCGGGCCACCGGCCGGCGGGACGCCCACGCCGTCACCGAGCCCTGGGCCCGGGTGCCGACCCTGCTCCGCGAGATCGCGGCCGAGACGCCCGTCCTGGCGAGCCGGCTCGTCGACAGCCCCGACGCCGACGAGCCCGCCTACAGGCGCCACGGATGAGGCCGCATACGTCCTGATCCCCGGAAATCCCGGCTTCGAACGGGCGAGACCTTTCGCGGGACCAAGGCAGAGCCCTGGTGCGCAGAGCCCTGGTGCATCGGGCCCACCGGGCGCGACACCGCCGGCACCGCGGACCGAGCCGGGGTGACGCGGCGCAAAGCTGCGCCTAACCTGCCCCCATGCGCGTCTTCCACACCGCCGCCTCCGCCCGGCACGATCCCGACCAGTATTTGCGGCGGGGCACGCCGATCCCGCATCCCGAGCAGGCCTCGCGCTACGCGATCCTGCACGAAGCGGCCCGGGACGGCGGCCACGCCCTCGCGGAGCCCGCCGATCACGGCCTCGACCCGATCCGGGCGGTGCACGATCCCGGCTACCTCGCGTTCCTGGCCGAGGCCTGGGCACGCCGGTCGGAGATCCCGGGGGTGGCCGACGAAATCCTCACGGGCAGCTTCGCGCGCCCGCAGATGCACCGGACGCCCGCCGGCCTGCTCGGGCTCGCCGGGCTCTACACCGCCGACACCTCGACGCCGATCCGGGCCGGAACCTGGGCGGCGGTCTACGGCGCGGCGCAATGCGCCGTCGCGGCCGCCGACGCGGCCCTTGCGGTCGGCCACGCCTACGCGCTGTGCCGGCCGCCCGGCCACCATGCCTACGCGGATTCGGCCGGCGGCTTCTGCTTCCTCAACAACAGCGCGATCGCGGCGGAGCGGATGCGGGCGGCCGGGGGCGGCCCCGTGGCGATCCTCGACATCGACGTGCACCACGGCAACGGCACGCAGGGGATTTTTTATGCCCGCGGGGACGTGCTTACCGTTTCGGTCCACGCCGACCCGTCGGACTACTTCCCATTCTTTGCCGGATATGCCGACGAGGCCGGGGCGGGGCCCGGCGCCGGCCTCAACCGCAACCTGCCGCTGCCGCCGGGCTCTGGCGACGCGCCCTGGCTCGCCGCCGTGGAGGCCGGGCTCGCGGCGATCGCGGCGTTCCGGCCGCGGGGCTTCGTGGTGGCCCTGGGCCTCGACGCCGCGGCGGACGACCCGATCGGCGTCCTCACGGTGACCGGAGCGGGCTTCGCCGCGGCGGCGCAGCGAATCGCACGCGCCGGGCTACCCACCGCGATCGTCCAGGAGGGCGGCTACCTCTGCGCGGCCCTGCCGGAGAACCTGACGACCTTCCTGGGCGCCTTCGACGCGGCCCGCTGAGCCGGGCCTCGGCGCAGCCCGGAGACTGCACGGCGTGGTGCGAATATGGCGCAGCACGACACGAATAGTGTCACCCAAGCCTCTGCACGCGCCGACGCGGCGGCGGCGACCTGTATACCTGCCGGGGAGGGGGCCGCGTCGGTTGCGGTCCCACCGGGAGGGCGCGAGCGATGCGTGGGGGCGATGTCCGGCTACCCGATGGGGCCAACGCACCCTGGCACGCCGGCCTGACCCGGCGGCACTGGCGCATTCTCTGGGGCAGCTATCTCGGCTGGATCTTCGACGGCTACGAGGCGGTCGCCCTGGTCTACGCGCTCCGCCCGGCCCTCGGATCGCTCCTCACCCCCGAGCAGGCCCAGGCGCCGGCCTTCTACGTGGGGGCGGCGATCGGGATTACCCTCCTGGGCTGGGGGCTCGGCGGGCTGATGGGCGGAATCGCGGCCGACTACATCGGCCGCAAGCGCATGATGATGCTGTCCATCCTCGGATACGCCCTGTTCACGGGGCTGACGGCGTTTGCCGGGAGCTTCGCTCAGCTCGCGATCCTGCGGTTCATCACCGGTCTCGCCATCGGCTCCGAATGGTCCACCGGCATCGCCCTGGTCGCCGAGACCTGGCCGAACCGGGCCCGGCCGAAGGGCTGCGGCTTCCTGCAATCGGGCTTCGGCGGCGGTGCGGTGCTCGCCGCGATCGTCTGGGCGCTGCTCGCCGCCTTCGAACCGCTCGGCCCGGAATCGTGGCGGATCATGTTCGCGCTGGGGGCGCTTCCGGCTTTCGTCTGCCTGTACCTCCGGCGCGCCCTGGAGGAGTCCGAGCAGTGGATGCAGGCCCTTCGCGAGCAGCGCTGGGCCGCCACCGCCGAGGACGCCGCGAGCACGCAGCGCAGGGGACGGCGTCCGTTCTCCCTGACGGAGATCTTCCGGGAACGCGAGAGCCGCCGGCGGGTCCTGCTCGCCACCCTGATGTCGTTCGCCACGACGGTGGGCTGGTGGGCGGTCTCGTCCTGGCTGCCGGCCTACACGGAGGGGCTGGCCAAGGTCGCAGGCGAACCCGCCAACGTGTGGGGCCCGCGCATGGGCATCATCTACAATGTCGGGGCGATCACCGCCTACCTGCTCTCCGGCTTCGTGGCGGATGCGGTCGGGCGGCGCACCTTCCTCCTGATCACGTATGCCGGCTGCATCGTCACCTCGCTCGCCTGCTATCTCTGGACGGGCGGGCTGGTGCCCTTCATGGGGCTCGCGTTCCTGAACGGGTTCTTCACCCTGGGCTTCGCCTTCTCGTGGATGGCGATCTACCTGGTGGAACTGTTCACCCCGGCGGTGCGGGCGACGGCAGCCAGCGCCGTGTTCAACGGTGCGCGACTGATCGCCTGGATCTTCCCGATCATCGCCGGGCAGATCGTCACCCTGTCGGGCGGCGTGGCCGCCGCGGCCCTGACCATGTCGAGCGTCTACGCGATCGGGCTGATCGTGCCGTGGTTCATGCCGGAGACGACCGGGAAGCCGCTCCCGGATTGACGGCCTCGGCCTGCCCGCCGGAGAAGGGGAGGGACGTCGGCGCACCTGCCGAGACGCCCATCGCGGATGCGCCCCTCGCCCACGGCGGGCGCGGGGCGCGGATCGCCGATCCTACGCCTCGTCGTCCTCGCCCTGATGCCGGCCCTTGAGCTTGGCGAAGACCGAATCGGCGTCGATCCGCTCCTCACGGCCGCCATGCTCGCCGGCGTCCTCGGCTTCGGGGGCCGTCGAGACCTCGGTGGGCAGCAGCGAGGCGCCGGAATCGGCCGCGAGCGCGGCCGGGCGGTCGGCCGCCGCGCGCTGGACCTCGAAGTCGAGGTTGATCTGGGTGGTCAGGCCCAGGGTCACCGGGTCCATCGGCTGGAGCGAGCCGGAATTCCAGTGGGTGCGCTCGCGGATCTGCTGGATCGTCGACTTGGTGGTGCCGACCAGGCGGATGACCTGCGAATCCTTCAGCTCGGGGTGGTTGCGCAGCAGCCACAGGATGGCGTTGGGCCGGTCCTGGCGGCGGGACAGCGGGGTGTAGCGGGGGCCCTTGGTGGTGCGCTTCACCTCAGGCAGCTTCACCTTGGAGACGGCCGGCTTGAGCTTGTAGTGAGGCGCCTTCTGGGCCTTCTCGATCTCGTCGCGGGTGAGCTGGCCGGTGGAGACCGGGTCGAGCCCCTTGATGCCGGCCGCGACCTCGCCGTCGGCGATGCCCTTCACCTCGAGCGGGTGCAGCTTGCAGAAGTCGGCGATCTGCTCGAAGGCCAGGGAGGTGTTCTCGACCAGCCAGACGGCGGTCGCCTTCGGCATCAGCGGACCCTGGGACATGTACTCTCGTGCTCCGGCCTGGCGGGACGGGGGCCGGGCACCGGGCCGCGGGCTCCGGATGCAGATCCAGAAGTCCCGTCTCACGCTGTCGAATGGGGATGAGCGACTATAGGGCCGCCCGGGGAAGGGCGCAATCGCGAGTTCGGGACGCCGGGCGCCGATTAACCGAAGCCCGAGCCCCGGCGACAAACCGGATGTGAGCCTGACCGACCCAGCGGCGAACGCCGCACGCGGCCCGATGCGGCCGGGAGTGCAGAGAATGGTCATCGTACTGGCATGGTCCAGAAAAGCGAATGGCGGTGGAGCTTCCGGCTCCGCCTCGCCATTCCTCTCTGGGCTTGGCTACACCTCAAGCAGGTGAATGCCAGGGATCGGCGGTAGCCGCCAATCCCGCTCCCGAACGTAACGCGGCCCGGAGCGGGCAACAATGTCCGGGCCGACGCCCTACTTCCCCGGCAGCCCGTGCACGATCGGGAAGAACGTGTCCTTCCAATCCTTGGGCTCGGCCTTGATGGTCTTCATCGCGTAGAAGTGCCGGGCCTGGAGCATGATCCCGTACGGGGTGGTGGAGAAGGTGGTGCCGGGCTCCTTCATGATCGCCACCAGCGTCTCGGGGGGCGTCTTGTCGTTGGTGGCGGCGACGTAGTCCTTGGCGGCCTGGAGCGGGTCCTTGGCGATCTCGGCATTCGCCTCGTCGATGGCGGCCACGATGGCGGCGGCGAGCTTGGGGTTGCGGGTGAACCAGCCGGTCCGGGCGTAGAAGATCGCGTTGCTCACCGGCTCGCCGACCAGCTCGTAGGAGTTGAGCACCGCGTGGATCGCCGGGTCCTGGAGCTCGCGCTGCTGGAACGGCGGCAGCGAGAAGTGGCTGTTGACCTCGTTCTGGGGGCTGGCCAGCGCCGCCACCGCGTCGGGATGGCCAAGCTGGACGGTGAGCGGATCGAGCTTGGTCGCCCCATCGGGGCCGAAAGCCTTCTTGGCGGCGATCTGGAGCAGCACCGCCTGGGACGAGACCTTCACGGAGGGCAGGGCGATCTTGTCCTTGCCGGAGAAGTCGCCGACCGTCTTCACGTCCGGGTTGCGGGTGAGCAGCAGCATCGGCGTGCTGCCGACGCCACACAGCCCCTTCACGTCGCCGCGGGTGCGGTCGTTCAGCAGCAGCATGTTGGTGGAGCCGCTGTCGACGATGTCGATGTTGCCCGAGAGCAGCGCGTCGTTGCCGGCTGCGCCGCTGGTCAGGTTCACCCACTCGACCGTGACGTCCCCGAGCCCGGCCGTCTTGGCCTGCTTCTCGATCAGCTTGTGCCGCTCGGCCAGCACCGCCGGCAGGTAGACGAAGCCGGGCTGCCGGCTGATCCGGACCTTGGCGTCGTCGGCCTGGGCCGGGACAGCGAGCGGGGCGGCGAGCGCCAGCCCGGCCAGCAGCAGGGCGGCGTGGCCGCCCCGGAAGAGGTGACGGCAGAGTCCCGGAATCGTCCTCGCCCGCAGCGCACGCACCATGTGTGTCCTCCCTGGCCCGCCGGCTTCATGTCCGGATGCGGGCTTTATTGGCGCCGAGTGGACAGCCTCATGCCGATAAGCGCAAGGCCCGGCGCGGTCTTCACGGCGCGGTAATGGTAACGTCGCACCGTCTCTCCGCGTGAAATTTTCGTTCCGGAGGGGGCCGAAGGGACCGTCCGCCGCGCCGACGCGCTCGACCGCCTGACCCGGGCCTTCGAGGCCCAAGGGGCGACCTGAGCCGGGGCCTCGCGGCGGCGGCCACCGAGGAGATGTCGGCCTCGGTCCAGGAGATCGCCGGGCAGGTGCACCGCACCTCGGAGGTCGTCGGACGCGCGGCCGAGACCACCCGCCAGGGGGAGGCGACCGCGCGGGCGCTCGCGGACGGCACCGAGCGGATCGGCGACGTGGTCGGGCTGATCGCGTCGATCGCCAGCCAAACCAACCTGCTGGCGCTCGATGCCACCATCGAGGCGGCCCGCACCGGCGAGGCCGGGCGCGGCTTCGCGGTGGTGGCCTCGGAGGGCAAGGCGCTGGCCGGGCAGACCGCCCGGGCCACCGACGAGATCGCGACCCAGATCGCCCGGATCCAGGGCGAGACCCGTCAGGCCGTGGCGGCGGTCGGCGAGGTCGGCCAGACCATCGAGGAGATGCGCAGCATCGCGGTCGGGGTCGCGGCCGCCATGGAAGAGCAGAACGCCGCGATCCAGGAGATTGTGCGCGGGGTGGTGAGCGCCAGGAGACCGGACGATCGGGCTCCCGAAGGACTCGGCCTTTCGCGGGGCATCGGGGCGGAGACCCGACCGTTCCAGCCAGACCCTGATCGCGGACGGGTTCAGGCGTACGGAAAACCCCGCACCGCGGCCCGCACCAGGGCGTCGATCATCGGGCGGACATCCGCCGCCCCGAGGGGCCCGAGGCCGCCGAGATCGGCCAGGTAGGTCATGCCGTGGACGCTCGACCAGAGCGCCCGGGCCATCACCGGAATCGCGGCCTCGGCGAGCTGGCCGCCATCGCGCAGCACCCCCTCCAGGACCCCGAACAGGGCCGCGATGTCGGCCTGGACCGAGGCGGGCGCCGCCACCGTGCGCCGCTCGAAGATCGCCACCCAGGCGGGATGGTGCTCGGCCGCGAACGCCAGGTAGGCGTCGGCCAGGCACAGCAGCCGGGCTTCGGTCTCCCGGGACGGGCAGGCGGAAAGCGCCGCCGCCAGGGCGTCCCGCAGGCGCCGCATCGTGATGGCGTTGGCCTCCAGCCGCAGCAGCTCCAGGCTGTCGAACTGCGTGTAGACCGAGCCGACCGCGGTGCCGGCCCGCTCGGCGACCGCACGGGCGGTGAGTGCCCCCGGCCCGCCCGCGTCCAGGATCGCCACCGCGGCCGCGATCAGCGCCTGACGATCCGCCTGGCGGTCGGTCTGCCCCTTGCGCGGGCGGCCCCTCAGTTTTTTCTGAACGTCGTTCATTTAATGCCTTGCCGGGCCCGTCGGGCTGTGCTTATGTCTTTCATGAACGGCGTTCAACAAATTCCGGACAGGGTCCGGTGCGCCGCTCCCCGAGGTGAACCGTGATGAGGACCCTCTCCCTCCTGATGCGCGGCGTGATCGCCGACAACGCCCAGGCGATCCACGACGCAAACGCGGTGACGATCCTGCGCCAGCAGATCCGGGAGGCGGCCGGAGCTGTGGCGACGGCCCGGCGCGAACTCGCCGTCGCCATGGCCTACCACGCCGCCGAGGCCCGCGCGCTGGACGCGATCGACGCCCGGATCGAGACCCTGTCGGACGGGGCGCGCCGGGCGCTCGCCGACGGACGCGCGGATCTCGGCAGCGAGGCGGCAATCCACATCGCCGCCCTGGTGGACGAGCGCTCCGACCGGCAAGCCGCCGCCGCCCGCTTCGGCGCCGAGATCGAGCGGCTGAAGCGCCTGGTCGGGCAGGGCGGCGACCGGCTTCGGGACCTCGACCGCGGCCTTCAGACCGCCCGGACCACCGAGGCGCTGCGGCGGGCGGGGATCCAGGGGCGCCGGGTCACGGCCTTGTCGGCGGGCGCCCTCGGTGAGGCCGAGCGGACGCTGGAGCGCCTGCGCGAGGCCCAGGCCGCCGAAGCGGATGCCGCCGAGGCCCTGGCGGGCCTGGAGGCCGAGGCGGCGTCCGGGATCGAGGCCGCCCTCGACGCCGCCGGCTACGGCCGTCCCCGCACCGACCCGCGGACGGTGCTCGACCGCCTCCGGGCCCAGGCCTGACCCGTCGTTCCGTTCGCCACCCGAAGAACCACCCGAGCAACCACCCGAGCCACAGGAGCACGACCTATGATGCCGCAGATGCCCCACACCGCCGCCTGGAAGACCTTCACGCTGGTGAGCTTCACCGCCGCCGCCGCCATGCTGGCGATCGGGATCTTCTTCCTGCCCGCCGATATCTGGATCAAGGGCTACCTCGCCATGGCGGCGCTCTTCCTCACCGGCACGACCTTCACCCTCGCCAAGACCCTGCGCGACGAGCACGAGGCGAGCCGGCTGATCAACAAGATCGAGGACGCCGCCGCCGAGCGGGTGCTGCGCGAGGCGGTGCCGGGCCGGCTGTGACGGCGGTCACCGCCCTGTCTCAGGCTGTGGCGGCCAGGAACGCCGCCACGGCGTCCGAGAATTCCGGGGTCCGCAGGTAGCCGTAGGATTTGTGCCGGTTCTCGGTGCCGTCCGGCCTGCGGTAGGCGTTGATCACCGGCACGTCCCGCACCCGCACTCCGGCGGCGTTGGGCGGGTAGGTCTCGGCGAGGTCGTCGCCCACCGTGGCGATGTCCTGGCGGTCCATCAGGTTGGTCCAGGCCGTGACCGCCTCCGGCACGCGCAGGTCGCCGTGTTCGTCCGCGAGCTTCAGCTTCAGCTCGGCGAGCCCCAGGGGCGAGCCGAGGGTGACCAGGGTGCAGCGGGGCAGGGGAGTCCCGTCCCGCTCGGCGGCCCGGAGCACGTCGTAGGCGATCAACCCACCCATCGAGTGCGCGGCGATCAGCACGTCGCGGTCGACCGTCTCGGTCAGGGCCTCGTGCAGGCGCGCGCGGGCTGCGGCCCGGAACGCCGCGTCCGCGTGATAGCCCCAGAGGTCGTCGAGGCGGTATTCCAGGATCAGGTCGTCGACCGGGGTGAACCCGGTGGCCTCCTCCAGGTACGAGAGGCCGCGATAGATCCGGTCGGTGAGCGTCGGCTCGGCCTGCTCGGGGTCCGGGGACGGGAACGGGCCAGTGCCGGGTTCGGCATCGTAGGGCTCGCGGTTGCGGTCGCCGGCCAGGGGCTGCGGGTAGCGCAGGTCCGCCCAGTACACGAAGGCGAACGGCACCTCGGGCGGCGCGGCGCCGCGATTGCGGGCGAGGCCTTCCAGGATCGCCGCGCGCCACCACGCGGCCTTCTCATCCCGGGGCGGCTTGTTGGCGAGCCCGTGGATGCCGATGAGTGTCGTCCGGCCCAGGGCCCGCCCTCCCGGATCGCGATGCATCCGCAGCCGGGAGGTAGCGCCGAAATCCCGCGCCGGAACTGCGACGAATGCTGCGCCGGCTGTGCGGCGCGTCGAAGACATGCCGCGCGTCTCCGCGGAGAACCCGCGCGGTCAGTCGAACAGGCTCGAAACGCTGGCCTCGGTGGCGGTCCGGCCGATCGCCTCGCCGAGCAGCGGCGCGATGGTCGCCACCCGGATGTTGCGGGCGAGCTTCACGGCCTGCGTCGGCTGGATCGAATCGGTGATCACCAGCTCCTTCATCCGCGAGGCGGCGATGCGCGAGACCGCGCCGCCGGAGAGCACGCCGTGCGTGATGTAGGCCGACACGTCCTTGGCGCCGGCGTTGAGCAGGGCCTCGGCGGCGTTGACCAGGGTGCCGCCGGAATCGACGATGTCGTCGACCAGGATGCAGGAGCGGCCCTCGACCTCGCCGATGATGTTCATCACCTCGGATTCGCCCGGGCGCTCCCGGCGCTTGTCGACGATGGCCAGCGGGCAGTCGATCCGCTTGGCGATGGCCCGGGCGCGCACGACGCCGCCGACATCCGGCGAGACCACCATGCGGTCGGCGCTCGGCAGCCGCTCCTTGATGTCGCGCACCATCACGGGGGCGGCGAACAGGTTGTCGGTGGGGATGTCGAAGAAGCCCTGAATCTGGCCGGCGTGCAGGTCGAGGGTCAGGACGCGGTCGGCCCCGGCCTCGGTGATCAGGTTCGCCACCAGCTTGGCCGAGATCGGGGTCCGGCCCGAGGTGCGCCGGTCCTGCCGGGCGTAGCCGAAATACGGGATCACCGCCGTGATGCGCCGGGCCGATGACCGACGCGCGGCGTCGATCATGATCAGCAGCTCCATCAGGTGGTCGTTGGCCGGGAACGAGGTCGACTGGACGATGAACACGTCCTCGCCGCGCACGTTCTCCTGGAGCTCGACGAAGATCTCCATGTCGGCGAAGCGCCGGACCATGCACTTGGCCAGCGGCAATTCGAGATAGGCGGCGATCGCCTCGGCCAAGGGCCGGCTCGCGTTGCCGGCGATGATCTTGATCGAGGATTTCATGACGTCCGCCCAATCGCGGCCGCGCTTCGCGCCGCGCTCCGAAAACCGGCCCGCACCGGGCCGGATGGATCTGATGACGGGCGAGGCTCTTAGCAGCGGGCCGAAGGTGTCACAATGCCTTCACGGGCGCGCCGCACAGGCGGGCGCCCGGACCGGCCGGTGCCGGAGGCCAGCTCAGGCGACCGGCGGCTCCAGTAGCCGGTGCAGGTGGACCACGAAGTAGCGCGTCTGCGCGCTGTCGACGGTGGCCTGCGCCTTGGCCCGCCAGGCGGCCTGTGCGGTGGCGTAGTCCGGGAAGATGCCGACGATGTCGAGGCCCTTGATGTCCCGGAACCGGACGCCGTCGAGGTCCTGCAACTCACCACCGAAGACCAGATGGAGCTTCTGATCGTTATCGATCGCCGTCGCCATGACCTCTCCTCTCGATGTCCCGCCCGCGGCGCTCGCAGATGGCAGCCGCCCGGTCAAGCCCGAATGTCCGTCCCCGCCCCATCACACAACCGGGAGCTGGCGTGCCCCGGGACGGCACCATCGCCGGTCCCCGACCCGGCCTCCACTGGAAGCCCCTGACGGAACCCGGGCGCGGCGACGCGGCAGGTACGAAACCGGCCCGCGTCCATGCTAGGGGCGAGGCATGACACGCATGCTACTCCGCGTCGCCACCCTCGCGCTCGGGCTCTGCGCCGTGCCGGCGCTGGGACAGCCGGCGGCCAAGGCGCCGGCTCGCGCGGGCCAGGATCGGACTGGCCAAGATCGGACTGGCCAAGATCGGGCGAGCCAAGATCGGACTGGGCACGACAAGGCCGCCTCGGACAGGAAGAATGCCGGGTCAGCCGGCGGACAGGTGATCGGCTGCCCGTCCCTGGCGAACTACCGGATGCTGATGCACGACGGCGCCCCCGCGGCGGCGGCCGTGCTGGCCGACCCCAAGGCGGACCATCTCGGCTGCACCCTGATGTCGCGCGCCGACATCACCGGCCTGGCCGACCGGGTGTCCCTGGGTGGGCGGAACTACGAGTGCGCCGGCGTGCCGGGGACCACGGCCTGCCACTGGATGGAGGCGGGGGCGGCCGGTCGCCCCGCTCCGGCGAGCCCGACGGGGCGCTGACCGGCCGCCTCAGCGCAGATGACCGCTCGCGCGAAGGTCCCGCTCGACGGCCTCGTGGACAGTCTGGAGAGGGTTGTCGTTGATGGCGGCCGGCGGGTGCAGCGGCTTCATCGGGCCGGGCCTCGGATCGTGGTCGAGCCGGATCGCGGGCACGTCGGCCGCGCGCGACGGCCACCGGGCGGCGAGCCTGCGCAGGGCCGCCTGGGCGCCCGGCGGGAGGAGCGGAAGGACCTTGTCGATCATGGCATGCGGGACGGTGCGGACCAGCGCGGGAGAACCCGGCGCGTCGGGCGGGCCCCCGGGGAAACGGGCCGGCGGATCCGCCGTTCCGTTTTCGAGCCGGACGGGGCGATTCGGGTTGGGGGATCGGCGCCTCATCGGCGGCCCGGGCCGAGGCGCGACAGGTCGGGCAGGAACGCGGGATCGGTCAGGGCGGCGGCCAGCACCGCGAGCAGCCCGAGATGCAGGCCCGCCGCGAGCGGGAGGCCCTGGACCGACCAGAGCCCGATCGCGCCCGCCGCCATGAGCGGCGGCCCGACGACGTAGATCGGCGTGCGCCATGGGCCGGCGGGCCGGGCGAGGCGCCAGAAGCAGCCCACGAAGGCCGCCAGCGCGAAGCCACCCTTCATCAATGCCATGAAGCGGAGCACCCGCACGAGATCGGGATCGACGGCCGTGCCGGGCCCCCGCGCCGCGATGGCGGCGGCGCCCAGGACGGCCAGGGCCGTCAGCAGGCCGAGCAGGCCCCGCGCGCGGCCGGAGGCGAAATCGAGGATTTGGTCGGCTGCAGCCGGTCGGCCGACCCGTTCTCCGGCCGTATCCCGGACGGCGGATCCCGGCCCGAACCAACGGTCCCCGCGTCCGCGGGGACGTGTTCCGAACGCCGGCAGCCAGCGTTCGGGACGATGCTCCAGGCCCTGCATCTCAGTCTCCTCCAGGGCGCACGGCCGGCCGGGCGATTCCGGGACCGGGTTCTCGGTCCAGGCGCATCCGCCCCCGCGAATTTCGCTCAGAAGTCGTATAACCGCTTTGGATTCTCGACAAGGATCCTGTCACGGGTGGCGCGCTCGGGCACCCAGGTGGCGAGCAGGTCGAGCAGGCGGCCGTCATCGATGTCCTGCGCGGGCGCGAGGTCCGTGGGCTTGCGGCCGGGCTTGGGCGTGCTGTCCGGATGCGGCCAGTCGCTGCCCCAGACCAGCCGCTCCGGGTTCGCCGCCACGAGGGCCCGGGCCAGCGGGGCCACGTCGGGATAGTCGGGCGCCCGGGTCGAGGCGCGGTAGGCGCCCGACAGCTTCACCCAGGCCTTTCCACCGCGCACGAGGTCGAGCACGTCGCCGAAGCCCGGCTGGTCGGGGCCGAGGGCCGCCTGCGCGCCGGCGAAGTGGTCGAACACCACCGGCACCGGCAGGGCGGCCAGCTGCGGCTTCAGCGGGCCGATCACCGACAGGCGGGCATAGACCTGGAGGTGCCAGGGCCGCTGCCCGATCTGCTGGACGGCGCTCTCCAGAGCCTTGGCCGAGGCCGCCGGATCGAACACGCCGGCCTGCTCCAGGTTGACCCGGATCCCGCGGATGCCGGCTTGGGCCAGCGCGTCGAGCTCGGCTGGGGTGGTCCCGGGCCCGATCACTGCAACGCCGCGGGCGCGCTTCGGGCCGAGCAGGCGCAGACCGTCGAGGGTGGCGGCGTTGTCGGTGCCGTAGACGCTGGGCGTCACGATCACGACCCGGTCGAGCTTGAGCGCGTGCTGGAGCGCGAGCAGGCTCTCGGGCGGATCGACCGGCGGGGTGTAGCCGCGCCCCGCCCAGAACGGGAACCTGGCCGGATCGGGGATGACGTGGACGTGGCAGTCGCAGGCCCCCGGTGGGACCTCGAACGAGACCGGGCTCCTGGCGGTCGGCGCGGTGGCCTGTCCCGCGGCCCGGGCCGCCGTGTCGGTCAGGGCGAGGCCGTTGGCGAGGGCCATGGCGAGCGTTTGCCGGCGTGACAGCATGGCGGGTCTCCTCCGGATTTTTGGGCGAACTTCTGCGAGCGCCTCATCCGGATCGGACCACCCTGGCGCGAGTCGCGCAAGCCGGTCCGGTGTCAAAGAGCCCGCGACGACCGCCGACAGGGACGGGAGCGCAGGCGCTTGGGCGCAGCGTCGAGCGCAGCCACGGTGACGGCGGCCCTGACCGCGATCGCAGCGGACGATCGCCGATCCGCGCGCCGGTGGGCGGCGGAGTTTCGCGGAAGCGGATTTGGCGGAAGCGGATGGGAATCGAACCCACCGTACGCTGTTGGCGTACCACTGGTTTTGAAGACCAGGGGGGCCACCAGACCCCGTTCGCCTCCGAGGGCGGGGGTACGGGCCACTTCCGGCGGGGTCAAGCAGGATGCTCTGCGGCGGAATGGATCACCGGTCGCCGCCCTGACGCCGCGATTCGTATTAATTCCGCCACACTGTTGTGGCCCTGCACCAGTCATGCCGTTCCTGCGACGCTCAAAGCCTGTGGAAGGCCCTGCGCCGGCCCCCGAGGGGGCTGCACCGTCGTCCGCTGAGCCGCCGGGCGAGGGGGCAGGCGATTGGGCGGGCGAGGATACCGCGGGGGATGCGGGCCAAGAGGCCGCATCCCAAGAAGCGGCATCCCAAGCAGCATCCCAGGAGACCACACCGGATTCGCCGCAGTCCCAGGAGCTGAGCACGCCGCTCGCGGAATCGCTGCGGCCCGGGCCGCGCGGGCCGGGCTGGATCGGCGCCGCCGTGGTGGTGACCGCGCTGATCTCGGCGCTGGCGACCTTCCTGATCCTGGCCGGGGTGATCCGGGTGACCCCGACGCCGGCCTACGGCGTCACGCTGCTCGGCATCAACGCCGTCCTGGTGCTCGGGCTGGTCTTCGTCATCGCCTGGGAGGCGCGGGTCTTCCTGCACGCCCGCAAGGCCAACGCTGCGGTGGCCCGGCTGCACTCGCGCATCGTCGGCCTGTTCTCGCTGATCGCGATCCTGCCCACCGTGCTGCTGGCCGTGGTGGCGTCGGTGACCATCGACCGGGGCCTGTCGCTCGGCTTCACCGACCGGGTCCGCGACGTGGTGCTCAAATCCGTCGAGGTGGCCGACGCCTACCAGGAGAACCAGTGCCAGTCGCTCGCCCGGGAGATCCGCATCCTGGTGGACGACCTGACCCGGGCGCGCCCGAACTTCGACCGGGACCGGGCCTGGTTCGAGAACTTCCTGACCACGCGGGCGACCAATCTCGGCCTGCCGGTGGCGCAGATCATGCGCGGGCCCACCGACGTGGTCGCCCGGGCCAAGATCGACGTGCTCAAGCAGGTGCGGCTGCCCTCGGCGGCGGCCTTCGAGGAGGCGGCGACATCGACCGACCCGATCTGCCTGCTGCCTTCGGAGGGCCGCGTCTTCGCCGCGCTCCTGCGGATGCCGGCCTACGACGACGCGGTGCTGATGGTGCAGCGGGAGGTCAGCCAGCTGGCCATCGAATTCCCGGGCGTCTCCCGAGCGGCGGCGGCCGAGTACCTGACCTACGATTCGCTCCGGCGCTCGATCCAGATCACCTTCGCGTCGGTGTTCCTGCTGATCGCCCTGATCGCGCTGCTGTCGGCGGTGTGGTTCGGGATGAACTTCGCCAACCGGTTCGTGGCGCCGATCCGGCGGCTGATCAACGCCGCCGACCAGGTCGCGTCCGGCAACTTCTACGCCCAGGTGCCGACCAAGAAGACCAGCGGCGACCTGGCCCATCTCGGCGAGGCGTTCAACAAGATGACGCAGGAGCTGCGCCGCCAGCATACCGGCCTGATCGCCGCCAACGACCTGATCGACACCCGCCGCCGCTTCACGGAGGCCGTTCTGTCGGGGGTCTCGCCCGGGGTGATCGGCCTCGACGCGGCGGGCTTCGTCACCATCGCCAACCCGGCCGCCGAGCGGATGCTCGACCTGGAGAGCGAGACCCTGATCGGCCAGCCGCTGGCCCGCGCGGTGCCGGAGCTCGCCCCCGTGCTCGCCGAGAGCGAGAACCGCCCGCGCGCCCTCCAGCAGCAGCAACTCCAGCTCACCCGGTCGCGGGGCGAGCGCACCGTGACCGTGCGGGTCACGAGCGAGCAGGCCCAGGGGACGTCGCGCGGCTCGGTGGTGACCCTTGACGACATCACCGACCTCGTCCAGGCGCAGCGCAGCTCCGCCTGGGGCGACGTCGCCCGCCGCATCGCCCACGAGATCAAGAACCCCCTGACCCCGATCCAACTCTCCGCCGAGCGCATCCGGCGCAAGTACGGCAAGGTCATCACCGCCGACAAGGAGGTGTTCGACCAGTGCACCGCCACGATCGTGCGCCAAGTGGACGAGATCAAGCGCATGGTCGACGAGTTCTCGGCCTTCGCCCGGATGCCCAAGCCGGCCATCGCGCCGAACGACCTCACAGAGATCGCCAAGCAGAACCTGTTCATGATGCGCGTGGCGCACCCGGACATCGACTTCGCGTTCTCGGCGCAGGGCGGGGCGGGCAACGCGGAGAAGATCGTGGCGGCCTTCGACATCAGGCTGCTCAGCCAGGTGATCACCAACATCCTGAAGAACGCCGTCGAGGCGGTGGCCGAGGTGCCGGCGGACGAGCTCGGCAAGGGCAAGATCGCGCTCGGTCTCGCGGTCGAGGACGGCTTCGCGGTCATCACGGTGACCGACAACGGCAAGGGTTTTCCGGTGGAGGGGCGCCAACGGCTGCTCGAGCCCTACATGACCACACGCGAAGGTGGCACCGGGCTGGGACTTGCTATCGTCAGCAAGGTGCTTGAGGAGCACGGCGGCGGGATCGCGCTGAACGACAACCCCGCCGGCCGTGGCGGGCAGGTGCAGATGCGGGTCCCGCGCGAGCACGGGCCCGAGCCGTCCGGCCCCGAGACCAGCCCCGTCACGACAGAGGAGAAGGGCGCCGCACCGACGGCCCCCCGGATCGCGGAGATGCACGCATGAGCGCCGATATCCTGATTGTCGACGACGAGGCCGACATCCGCGACCTCGTGGCGGGCATCCTCGACGACGAGGGCCACCGCTGCCGCACGGCCGGAGGCTCCGACGAGGCGCTCGCCGCCATCGAGGCGCGCCGGCCCCACCTGGTGTTCCTGGACATCTGGCTGCAGGGCTCGCGCCTCGACGGCCTGCAGGTGCTCGACCTGATCAAGGCCGCCAATCCCGACCTGCCGGTGGTGATGATCTCGGGCCACGGCAACATCGAGACCGCGGTCTCGGCCATCAAGGCGGGGGCCTACGACTTCATCGAGAAGCCGTTCAAGGCCGACCGGCTGATCCTGGTGGCCGAGCGGGCGCTGGAAGCCTCCCGGCTCCGGCGCGAGGTCCGCGACCTGACGGCGCGCTCCGGGAATCCCAACCGCATCGTCGGCGGCTCGCTGGCGATCAACCAGCTCCGCCAGACCATCGACCGGGTCGCGCCGACCAACGCCCGGGTGATGATCACCGGGGCGCTGGGCTCCGGCAAGGAACTCGCGGCGCGCAGCCTGCACAAGGCCTCGGCCCGCGCCAACGGCCCGTTCGTGCTGCTCAACGCGGCCGCGATCCTGCCCGAGACCATGGAGGCGGAGCTGTTCGGGGTCGAGGGCGAGTCCGGCCGACGGGTCGGTGCCCTGGAGGAGGCCCATGGCGGCACCCTCTACCTCGACGAGGTCGCCGACATGCCGCGCGAGAGCCAGAACCGGATCCTGCGCGTCCTGGTCGACCAGAATTTCCAGCGCGTCGGCGGCACCACCCGGGTCCACGTGGATGTCCGGATCATCTCGTCCTCGTCGCGGGATCTGGCCGAGGAAATCGCCGCGGGCCGCTTCCGCGAGGACCTGTTCCACCGGCTCTCGGTGGTGCCGGTGCGCGTGCCGGCCCTGTCGGAGCGCCGGGAGGACGTGCCCGAGCTGATCCAGTTCTTCATGGACAACATCTCGTCCCAGACCGGCCTGCCCAAGCGCGTGATCGCCGAGGACGCGATGGCGGTGCTCCAGTCGCACAACTGGCCGGGCAACGTCCGCCAGCTCAAGAACAACGTCGAGCGGCTGATGATCCTGACCCAGGCCGACCCGGACCAGGAGGTCACCTCCGAGATGCTGCCCTCCGAGATCGGCGCCCTGGTGCCGACCACCCCGGGGGGGGCGGGCGGCGAGAAGCTGATGAGCCTGGCCCTGCGCGAGGCGCGCGAGATCTTCGAGCGCGAGTATCTCGTGGCGCAGATCGCGCGGTTCTCGGGCAACATCTCGCGCACCGCCGAGTTCATCGGGATGGAGCGCTCGGCGCTGCACCGCAAGCTGAAGTCCCTGGGCATCGGCCCGTAGCACGCCGGGCCGAGAGGGGGCGGAGACGGGGGACGAACCGTGAAACTGAAGCCGATCCGTCACGGATCGGGCGGAACGGGGCTTGCTTGCCCCCGGGCTTTCACGCCGTCATGCTGTAGACTCGGTCCGTGCGGGATGATCGGACGATCCCGCACGTGACGGCCCCAACCACGTGACAGATTCCGACGTCGCGTACCCAACCCGAGCCTTTCGCGCCGGGACAACAAAAAGGCAAAAAAGATGGCGGGCGAACGCGCACAAAACCTTCAGGACACGTTCCTCAATCATGTCCGCAAGAACAAGATCCCGCTGACCATCTTCCTCGTCAACGGCGTCAAGCTCCAGGGTGTGGTCACCTGGTTCGACAATTTCTGCGTGCTGCTGCGCCGGGACGGCCATTCGCAGCTCGTCTACAAGCACGCGATCTCCACGATCATGCCGGGCCACCCGGTGCAGCTGTTCGAGCCGGACGAGACCGCCGAGAAGGCGTGATTGTCTTGTGGGGGAGGGCGGCTTTGCCTGTCTTCCTCTGTGGACTTGCGGAGTAGGCTGGCGGATCGACAGATCGCGTTCCGGATCATGCCAAGGCTGGAGAGGGCGCCTAGAGCGCCCGCCGCCGACGTGGAGGCCGGTCCGGCGTAAGCGAGCGCGTTACATCAAGGCCTTAGAGCTGGCCCCGATCGCATTGTGATCGGGACCAGCTCAAGCCCGGAGATGACAGGCGCCATTCCTCTCCCCTCTGCTCCTCTCCCCTCTGCGGGGATGGGCCGGCCGTCAGCCCGGCTCGGGTCGGGACGAAGTCCCGCAAGGGGGCAGCGCGACGGTTCGTGATTTCACGCCGGACACTGCCTTTCCGGAAGCGTTGCTTCCCTCTTCCGACCCGCTTCGCAGGCATCCCTCCTCCGCAGGCGGAGGACGAGGAACACGGAGTTTCCCGGTCGAACGGGCTCTCCGATCCCAACCTCTCGAATCCCGGCATCTTGAAGCCCGGCATCTTGAAGCCCGGCACCTTGGCCCGGCCCCGCCCAATCCCCATCTCGAAAATCCGAATTCTCGAACGAAGCTGCCGGCGCGCGGGCGGCGTTAAAGGTTGCATGAGTGAGACGCTGACGTCCGGCGAGGCCCGGCTCCAGGCACAGGCCGCGCCCGAGGGCGAGATCGCCGCGGCGACCCACACCTTGGTGATCGGGCCCTATCTGGCCCGCGGCGCCCCCGGGCCCGGGGGACCGGGTCACGGGCCCGCCCAGCCGACCCGCTCGGTGGAGGCGCGCCTCGACGAGGCGACCGGACTCGCCGCCGCGATCGAGCTCGACGTGGTCGAGAGCCTCGCGGTCAGCCTGCCGCGCATCCGCCCCTCGACCTATCTCGGCAAGGGCCGGGTCGAGGAGATCGCCGGAATGATCCGGGCCGGCGAGATCGGTCTCGTGGTGATGGATTGCGCGCTCTCGCCGGTGCAGCAGCGCAACCTCGAGAAGGCATGGGGCGCCAAGGTCATCGACCGCACCGGCCTGATCCTCGAGATCTTCGGCCGGCGCGCCTCGACCCGCGAGGGCACGCTTCAGGTCGAGCACGCCCACCTCGCCTACCAGAAGTCCCGCCTCGTCCGGTCCTGGACCCACTTGGAGCGCCAGCGCGGCGGCTTCGGCTTCCTGGGCGGCCCCGGCGAAACCCAGATCGAAGCCGACCGGCGCATGATCCAGGAGCGCATGACCCGGATCGAGCGCGACCTCGACGCGGTGGTGCGGACCCGCGGCCTGCACCGGCAGAGCCGGGCCCGGGTCCCGTACCCGATCGTCGCGCTGGTGGGCTACACCAATGCCGGAAAGTCGAGTCTGTTCAACACCCTGACCAGCGCCGAGGTCACCGCCAAGGACATGCTGTTCGCCACCCTCGACCCGACCGCGCGCGCGACCAAGCTGCCCCACGGCGAGACCGTGATCCTGTCGGACACGGTGGGCTTCATCTCCGACCTGCCGACCGCCCTGATCGCGGCGTTCCGGGCGACCCTGGAGGACGCGATCGAGGCCGACGTGCTGCTGCACGTGCGCGACGTCAGCCATGTCGATTCCGAGGCCCAGGCCGAGGATGTCGGCGAGGTGCTGCGCGAGCTCGGCATCGAGACCACGGCCGAGCGGATCATCGAGGTCTGGAACAAGTCCGATCTGCTCGACGACGACGAGCGCACCCGGCTGATGAACCTCAGCGGCCAGGCCAAGGCCCGCAACGACCGCGACAGCGACGCGCCGGTTCTGGTCTCGGCGCTGACCGGGGAGGGGCTCGCCGCGCTCACCGCCCGGATCGAGGCGCGGATCGGCCGCCACCGGACGAGCTTCGCGGTGTCGCTGCCCCCCGAGGACGGGGCGGCGCTCAACTGGCTCTACGAGAACGCCGAGATCCTGGACCGGCGCGCGGAAGCCGACGGCACCGTGCACCTCGCGATCCGGATCGCCCCCGAGAAGGAGCCGCGCTTCCTCAACCGCTTCAGCGCGGCCCGGCGCCTCGACCGGGGCGCGTGATGGCCACGGGCGGCGCCCGGACCCAGCCGCTCTGCGCCCCCAAGCCCGCCCGGGACCTCTCTGCGCGCAAGGCGGAGACGAGCCAGGACGACGCTGCGGTCCTGCGCGCCATGCAGGCGGGCGGCGGGCTGCGGCTGCTCGGGCTGCGGATCGTGATCGTGCTGGTGCTGCTGATGGCGGCCCAGGCTTATGACGGCTCGCTGCACGCCTTCAGCCACTGGTTCATCCTCGGCCTCTACGGCGTCGGCACGATCTGGTTCGGGCTCGGGGAGCGGGGCGGCGGCCCCGCGGCGGCGGCCTACAGCTGGGCCGGGACGCTGCTCAACGCCGGGCTCGCCGTCTACGTGATCATCGAGCACATGCTGGCCGGCGGCGGGGCCGGCCTCGGCGCCGACGCGGTGAGCCGCCTGCCGGCCTTCCTGCTCCTGCTCCAGACCGGCCTGAGCATGCGGGTCGCCCAGACCCTGCTGTTCTGCGGGGTGGTGACGGCGTGCTGGAGCGCGGCCTTCCTGGTCGGGCTGGCCGATCCCGGGCTGTTCCCGGGGCCGGATTCGTTCCCGACCGCGCAGGTCACCGGGCTCGCCACCTTCGTGGCGGCCGGGCTGCTCGTGGTCGACGGCATGACCCGCCTGCGCGAAGCGGTCACCCGGGCCCTGCGCATGGAGCACGAGCGCGCCCAGCTCGCGCGCTTCGTGCCCGACACGGTCGCCCTGGACCTCGCCGCGGAGGACGCCGACGCCGCCATGGGCATCCACCGGCGCCATGCCTGCCTGATGGTGCTGGACATCCGCGGCTTCTCCCGGTTGAGCCGGGAGCATCCGCCCGAGGCGATGGTGACGGCCCTGCTCGCCGTCCGGGCGGCCGCCCAGGCCGCGGTGGCCGAGCAGGGCGGCCTCGTGGACAAGTATGTCGGCGACGCCGTGCTGGTGCAGTTCGTGGTCGGCCGACCGCGCGCGCAGGCCCGTGCGGCGCTGGCCTGCGCCCTGTCGCTCCAGGACCGGATCGCCGCCCTCAACGAAGCGCGGGCCGAGGCGGGGATGTTCACCCTGCGGGTGGTGGTCGCCCTGCATGCCGGCGACCTCCTGGTCGGCGTGTTCGACGACGGGGTGCGGGCCGAGTACACCGTGCTGGGCCCCGCCATGAACGCCCTGTCGCGCCTCGAGGCCCGGGCCAAGGCCGCCGAGCTCGAGATCGCCGCCTCGGGGGATTTCCTGGATCTGCTCGGAGGGCCGCTGCCATCGCGCATCCGGGCGGTCCCGGTGCCGGACGCGAAGGACGTGCAGCCCGCCCTGTTCGCGATCGTGGAGGGTCCGGCCGCCTGACGGCCCGGAACTTGCGCATCACTGATCCGTTCGGTCGGCGCGGCGCAGGGTCGCGAAGGGACCGGACCCCATGAACAAGATCCTCCTCGGCGCGACCCTCGCGCTCGGCCTCGTCCTGGGCGCCGCCAGCCCGAGCCTCGCCGCCCCGGGCGACGGCCTCGACCGGAACGCTGCCGCCACCGGCAACGGCAATTTCGGTGGCATGCACCGCGGTGCCCGGATGTCCTCCCGGGGCGTGATGCGGAGCCGCCATCACATGATGCGCCGGCACCATCGCCGCCACATGATGCGCCGCCACGGCCGCTGAGCCCAGGCCTTCCGCATCGCGGCTGGCTCGGTCGCCCCGCCTTCACGATCCCGCCGCGCGTGACTCAGGCCACGCGCGGCCCGCGTCTCACCACTTGTAGCTCACGCTCGCCAGGACCCGCCTCGCGTCGCCGTAGAAGCAGGAGGTCGAGGTCTGGCAGGACGAGACGAAGCGGCGGTCGCCGATATTCGTCGCGTTGACCTGCAGGCGCCAGCGCTCCCAGTCGTAGTGGACCTGCGCGTCGAACAGCACGTAGTCCGGCACCCGCAGGGTGTTGCCGACGTCGGCGAAGGACCGCCCGACGTAGCGCACGCCACCACCGAAGCCGAAGCCGCGCAGGTCGCCGTTCGGGATGGTGTAGTCGACGAACACGTTGGCGAAGTTCTCCGGGATGTTGACCGGGACCTTGCCGATCAGCTCCGGGCCGCCCCGCTCGTTGGTCAGCCCGTAGATCGTGTACGAGGCCGCCACGTTGAGGCCCTCGGCCAAGCTCGCGACCAGCTGGGCCTCGAAGCCTGTGGACCGCACCTCGGCCAGCTGGGCGTTGAACAGCGGGTTGCCGGGATTGGCGGTCAGCACGTTCTGGCGGTGGATGTCGAAGCCCGCCAGGGTGAGGAAGTAGCCCTGGCCCGGGGGCTCGAACTTGACGCCGCCCTCCACCTGCTTGCCGGTCTCGGGCTTGAAGGTCTGGTTGTTGATGTCGGTGCCGATCAGCGGCTGGAACGTGGTCGAGAGGCTGACATAGGGGGCGAGCCCGTTGTCGAAGTTGTAGATCAGTGCGGTCCGGTAGGTCGTGCCGTTGTCGCTGCGTCCATTGTTGCCCAGACCGTTGTTGAGCTTGTCGACCACCCGGTTGTCCGCGAAGTCCTGGCGGCCGCCGACCAGCAGGGTGAGCCGGTCGGTGACCTTGATCTGGTCCTGCAGGTAGAGGCCGAGCTGCTTGAACGCGTCGGAATTGATCAGGTACGGCGACGGCGTCCCGGTGGGCAGGCCGTAGACCGGGGCCAGGATGTTCAGGTCGCTCGCGGGGAACAGCGACGCCTGGTTGTCGTTCAGGCGGTAATCCTTGTAGTCCAAGCCCATCAGCAGGTCGTGACGGAAGTATCCATCGAAGAACCGCGCCTCGGCCTGGTTGTCGACCTGGAACAGGTTGACCTTGGCGCTGTCGCGGAACTGGTAGCGGGCGAGCAGCGTCTGGGCCGGGTTGCTGTAGCCGAGCTGGCCGATATCCGAGTTCTGGAAGCTCTTGAGGAACGAGTACCGGAGGTTCTGCCGGAAGGTCCACGTCTCGTTGAAGTCGTGCTCGAACTCGTAGCCCAGGAACGCCTGGTCGCGCTGGAAGGTGTTGAAGCCGGCATCGCCGACGTTGAGCGAGCGCGGGATCCGAAGCCCGGAGGCGTTGGGCCGCACGGTCCCGAGATACGGCAGGAAGTTCGACGTCACCGCGGTGTTGTCGTGCTGGAAGCTCGACAGGAAGGTGAAGCGCGTCGCCCCGTCCGGCTTATAGGTGACGGCCGGTGCGATGTAGAAGCTGTCGTCCGGGGCGCCCTCGACCTGCGTCCCGCCCTGGCGGCCGTAGCCGGTCAGCCGGTAGAACCAGTGGCCCTCCTGGTCGGCCGGGCCGCCGAAGTCGAAGGCGGCGTATTTCTGGCCGAACGAGCCGCCGCCGACCTCGGCATAGCCGAACGGATCGAGCGTCGGGCGCTTGGTGACCTGGTTGACGATGCCGCCGGGGCTGCCGGCCCCGAACAGGACCGCGGCGGGGCCGCGCAGCACCTCGATGCGCTCGAGCCCGAACGTGTTGGTCTTGAAGTAGCCGAAGCCGTAGTTCAGCTGCTGCAGCCCGTCCCGGTAGATGCCGAAATCGCTCACCACGAAGCCGCGCAGGGTGAGGTAGTCGATGCGCGAATCCGCGCCGAACACGCCGCCATAGGCCCCCGCGACGTACTGGGTGGCCTGGGTCAAAGTCTGGGCGTTCTGGGCGTCGAGCTGCTGGCGCCCGATCACGGTGATCGATTGCGGCGCCTCGATCAGCGGGGTGTTGGTCTTCGTCGCGGTGTTCGAGCGCTTCGCCACGAACCCGTCGATTGGGCCGGTCGGGCTCTCCACGCTGCGCGAGGCCGTATTGGAGCGCCCCGCCTGGACCGGGCCGCCCCCACGGCTCTCGACGCTGATCTCGTCGAGCTGCACGCTGCCCCCGGCGGGTGGATTGGCGATGCCGCGGCGCGGCGGCGTCGCGTCCTGGGAGAGGGCCGGGACGACCTGCGCCAGAACGGCCAGGGAGGCGCCGGCCAGGAAGGCGCCGGCGCGGCGGGCGCGCAGGGCGCCGGGACGGGGGTGAACGACTGGCATCTGACTGGGCCCTGCACGACGCTTCGGGCAGCCGCCCGCATGCGCCGGGACGGGCCCGGCGGGGCTGCCCCGCTCTTTAGAATTGTGATAAACTGCTGTTATTATTGAGGTTTCTACAACTTTCAGTACGAGCCGCCACGCTTGGCCGCAAGCGGGTCGCGCGCGGAAGGCGAGTGCTGTTGCGGTTTCAACACGCAGCGATGGAGGGGCCGCCAGAGCGGGGAGGGCGCTGTCGCCGACGCTGCGGCGGAAATGCCTGTGGACGCCGGGGGATGCGCCGCGGCGCCTGATCCCGAGGCGGCTACTTCACGCGGCCCGCGATCCAGGCGGCCACGGCATCCGCCACGGCGTCGCTGTTGGACTCGAGCATCACCATGTGGCCGTTGCCGTGAAGGCCCCGCTCGGCCAGCCGGATCGCGTCGGGCTTGGCGCCGGCCTGGGTCAGGAATGCGACCGTGCAGGCATCGTAGGTGGCGTGGAACGAGGCCTCGGCGGTCACCAATGCGGCCGGCACCTTGGCGAGGTTCGGCAGGGTCCGGGCCGGCTCGGCCTGCAGCCAGCAGCGGATCTGGCCCTCCGCCGCCTTGGGATCGGATCCTTTCGCCTGCTGCGCCACCATCAGATCCTCCGGCGCCTTGACCGGCGGGTCGAAGGTCAGGGGCATGCGGGTCAACCCATAGGCGCGGGCGCGGCCGTCGCCGGACTTCTCCCAGAACTCCTTGCCACCGCGGAACTGCACGTCGAAGAAGGGCGGCCCGTTCGGCTCCACGGTGACGTGGGCCTTCACCAGATCGGGCCGCGCATCCGAGGCCGCCCAGCCGAACAGGGCGCCCTGGCCGTGCGTGAGCAGGATTGCCGGCCCGACCTTCTCCAGGAGCGCGAGCAGGGCCGGGGCGACGAGTTCCTCGGTCTGCTGGCTGTTGGCCAGGAACGGGACCTGGCTGGCGAAGAACTGGTCGAACCCGGCATTGCCCTGCACCCCGGTACCGCCCGGCCATTGCGTGTGGAGCTTCGCCTGCGGGAACAGGTCGTAGACCTCCGGTGCCGTGTAGGTCTTCTCGAGGGTGCGGGTGCCGAGCCGGTCGTAGGGGCCGTAGACCTCCGGGTTGGTGCCCGAACGCCCGCGTCCGACCTGATCGACCACGTAAACCTGATAGCCCTTCTCGACGAAGCGCTGCACCCAGCCGGGCCGGCCGTCCGGGGTGGCCAGGAAGTTCACTCCGGTCTGGGCGAGACCGTGCACCATCACCACCGGGTAGGGCTGGGTGATCTCGGCCGGCGCACGCGCCTGCACGAACATCTGGCCGACCATCACGGTCTTGTCGCCGAGCTTCTGATACCGCCCGCCGATGTAGAAATAACTCGCCCGGGTGACCGGCCCGGGGGCGGGCGCCTCGGCCCGCACCGGCAGCGCGGCCAGGATCGTGCCCTGAACGGCCAGCAACGCTCCAAAAATGCGGCCCGCGATCCCCGCAGCGATCCCGTTACCGGCCATACGTCCCTCCCCGGATGCGCGTCGCATCGCGCGGGCTTATTGCGGGAATCGGGGCGTACGGCCAGCACCTCCGGTTGACGCAGGATCCGGCCCGGTAACGGAGAGCCCGAACCCACACGCATGCCAGGCCCACCACGGCGACGCTGGTGAAAGCCCGGCCGCGCGCCCACCTTCCTGTCATCGCAGGCGCCGGGATCGGCGCCCCTCGCCCGGTCAGCCCGCGGCGAGACGAGCTAAGGACGTCACGCCGTGGACCCCGCTACCGCCAAGATTCTGGTTTCCGCAGCCCTGGTCGCCTCGATCGCCCTGTTCAGCCTCATGTCGATCCAGGCCTTCATCGCCCAGGTCGCGTCCGATCTGCGTGCCGCCAAACCCGTGCGCGCCACGGTCCGCGCGGAGCCTCGGCAGCCCCCGCAGGCCTGAATGAGGCCGCTCAGGCCTCGTCCTGACGGGCCCGCTCGCGCAGGATGAATTTCTGGACCTTTCCCGTGGAGGTCTTCGGCAGGTCGCCGAAGATCACGTGGCGGGGCAGCTTGTAGGCGGCCAGCCGCCCGCGGCACCACTGGATCAGTTCGTCGGCGCTGGGCGACGCGCCCGGCTTCAGCTCCACGAAGGCGCAGGGCGTCTCCCCCCATTTCGGGTCGGGCTTGGCCACCACCGCGGCGGCCGACACCGCCGGATGCTTGAACAGCGCGTCCTCCACTTCGATCGACGAGATGTTCTCGCCGCCCGAGATGATGATGTCCTTCGAGCGGTCCTTGAGCTGGATGTAGCCGTCCGGATGCTTCACCCCGAGGTCGCCGGTGCGGAACCAGCCGCCCTTGAAGGCGGCCTGCGTGGCCGCCGGATTCTTGAGGTAGCCGCGCATCACCACGTTGCCGCGCATCATCACCTCGCCGATCGTCGTGCCGTCGGCCGGCACCGGCGCCATCGTGTCCGGGTCGCGCACGTCGAGCGCCTCGAGGACCGGGTAGCGCACCCCCTGGCGGGCCTTCTTGGCCGCCCGCTGGTCGGCCGCGAGCGCGTCCCAATCCGCGTTCCAGGCGTTGACCACGGCCGGACCGTAGCTCTCGGTCAGGCCGTACAGGTGGGTCACGTCGAACCCGGCCTCCGACATGCCGGCCAGCACCGCCTCGGGCGGCGGGGCGGCGGCGGTGAAGAACGCGACCCGCCGGGGCAGCTCCCGGCGCTCGGCATCGGGGGCGTTGATCAGCATCTGCATCACGATCGGCGCACCGCAGAGATGCGTGACCCCGTGCTCGGCCATCAGCCGGTACATCGCCTCCGCGCGGACCTGGCGCAGGCAGACATGGGTGCCGGCCACGATCGACAGGGTCCAGGGGAAGCACCAGCCGTTGCAGTGGAACATCGGCAGCGTCCAGAGATAGACCGGGTGCTGCCCGAGCCCCCCGGTGATGACGTTGCCGAGCGCCAGCAGCGCCGCGCCCCGGTGGTGGTAGACCACGCCCTTCGGATCGCCGGTGGTGCCCGAGGTGTAGTTCAGCGTGATCGCGTCCCACTCGTCGTCGGGCAGCGCCCAGTCGTGCTCCGGGTCCCCGCCCGCCAGGAACGCCTCGTAGTCGGTCTCGCCGAGGCGCGCGCCGGGGCCGTCGTAATCCGGGTCGTCGACGTCGATCACGAACGGTTTCGTCGCAAGACCCTCGAGGGCCGCAGCGGCGGTCTTCGAGAACTCGCGATCGGTGATCAGCACCTTGGCCTCCCCGTGCTCCAGGCAGAACCGGATCGCGGCGGCGTCGAGACGGGTGTTGAGGGTGTTGAGCACCGCCCCGGTCATCGGCACGCCGTAATGGCACTCGACCATCTCGGGGGTGTTGGCCAGGAACGCCGCCACGGTATCCCCGCGGCCGAGCCCGCGCCGCGCCAGCGCCGACGCCAGGCGCCGGGCGCGGGCGTAGAGGTCCCGGTACGAGCGCCGCAGGGGGCCGTGGACCACCGCGACCTGGTCGGGAAACACCCGCGCCGCCCGGTCGAGATAGAGCAGGGGGGTCAGCGGCTGGTGGTTGGCCGGCACACGGTCGAGATCGCGGTCGTAGATCGTGTCGCGGGCCATCGGAATCCTCCCGGCAAAGTCTTGCCGGGACCGTAGCTTGGGGGCGTGGGCGCGATCAATCGCACTTCGACCCTGCGCACGGGCTCGGGCGCGGCATCGTCTTGGGCCGAATGCCGGAACCCATCGTTCGGGGCGTTGCGCTCAGTGGCGCGGCTCGTCCTCGGGCTCCGGCAGGAACCGGGCGAGCTCGAAGCCGATCTCGATCATCAGGCGCTCGATCCGCTCGACCAGCGCCGGCCGCTCCAGGACGTGGGCGAGGTCGCGCAGGGCGATGACGTGCTCGGCCATCCGGTTCACCACCCGCTCGCTCTGCACGAGGTTGGCCGCCTGCACCTCGGTCCGGTCGATGGCGATGCCGCGCCCCTGGAGCGTGCGGCCCGAGGGATCGCGGTCGATCCGGCCGCGCATCAGCAAGGTGCGGACGCCGGTGCGGGTGTCACGGGTGCGGAACTCCGCCTCCAAGGTGCCGCCGGTCTCCGACACCGCGTGCAGGTAGCTCTCGATCCGGATGCGGTCCTCCGGATGGGTGCGGTCGAGGAACGCCGCGAGGGACACCCCCGTGGCGGCCGCCACCGGGTCGAGGCCGAGCAGCCCCGCCAGGGAGCCCGAGAGCGCCAGCCGATCGGCCCAGTGATCGTGGACCCACGTCCCGACCACGCCGGAGGCGTCCAGAACGGATTGCGGGATCGGGGCGTCGGCCATGCCATTCCTCGCCGGGGTTTCGAACGCCGCCAAACCTGAGGTTATAAAATCCATCGCAGCTCCGGCGCCGGCTACCTTGACGCTACGGCATCCTAGAGCTGCTGAAAAGGCCGTTCCGGAACAAGACTGCCGACATATGAACCTGAGGTTTAGATTGCATGCGATGACCGAACACCCTGACCCGATCCGGCGGTGCACCGGCGGCAGGACATCTTAACGCCTCGTTAACCATGTCGGACGCACCGTGCCGCTCGACATCCTTGGGTCACAGGATCGCGGCAGCCCGTGATTGCGCACCTGAGGTTGCCCGACGAGGGCGCGGCATTCGTGAATGCCAGCGCTTCCGGCGGATGCGCGGGGCCTTCTGGAGGATGCCCAGGATGAAAGCCATCACCTTCGTCACGCAGAAGGGCGGCAGCGGCAAGAGCACGCTGTGCATCTCCCTGGCGGTCGCCGCCCGCGAGGCGGGCCACACGGTCTGCATCCTGGAGATGGACCGCCAGGCCACGATCTCGGATTGGCTGGACCACCGCACCGCCGACGGTCCCGAGGTCGCGCAGATCGACGCGACGCAGATCGACGCCGTGATGGAGCGCCTGCGCGACTCGGCCTACGACTACGTGTTCATCGATACGCCGGGGGTCGATTCAACCGGCACGCTCTCGGCCATCCGTGCGGCGGACCTGTGCATCATCCCGTGCCGGCCGACCCCGGCCGACCTGCGGGCGTTCAAGCCGACGCTGGCGGCGGTCTACCGGCTCGAAAAGAAGTTCGCCTTCGTGCTGAACCAGACCCCGCCCCGCTCCTACCGGGTCCGGGACGCAGCCGACGGGCTGGCGGTGCTCGGCATCCTGCCGGACGTGAACATCGTCGCCCGCACCGACCACCAGGACGCGATCGGCCTCGGCCAGGGCGTCACCGAATTCAACCCCAAGGGCCAGGCCGCCGGAGAGGTCCGGCGCCTCTGGTCGTGGATCGAGCGCCGCACGCAGTCGCTGAAGACGGGCCGACATGTCCAAGCCGCCTAAGCTCAGCCTTGCGGCGATCGTCGCCTCGGCGAACCCGCCGGACCGGCACGCGGCCCGGCCGCAGGGCGCCGAGATCGTGACCCTGGCGCTGGCGCCCCCGGCGGCGAAGCCCGCCGCCACGCTGAAGCAGCGCGCCCGGCAGATGTCGGTCTACCTGGAGCCCCCGGTCTACGACCAGCTCCGGGACCTCGCCTATGCCGAGCGGACCAAGATGCACGCCCTGATGCTGGAAGGGCTCGACCTGCTGTTCAAGCAGCGCGGCGCCCGCTCCATCGCGCAGCTGACCGACACCCCGCCGCGCTGACCCCGGCGAGGCTCAACCCTGCCTCCGCACAGGGTCCCGAACGCGATCCGTGCAGGGTGTTTGCAGAGGCAGCTCTGACAACAACCCCGTCATCGGGGCCGCGCAGCCAAGCCCCGAAATGACGGGGCGGATGCCGATGCGTCCTCGGACATCCGGGATCCGTAGCGGGTCGCCCGTTTCCGTGCAGACCCTTCGGCAGCCACCCGGGCGATGGATGCGCCCGGGCCATCAGGCCGGTCCTGCGCGCTCTCGACCGCCCGGCGCCGCTGGCGCGGGTCTTTTCGGGCAGCGCAATGCGAGCACCTCGAGAGCGCCCGGTCTTGATTACATAAACCTCAAAGCATCCATTTATCAGAGCCTTGCTGGCAAATCCTGATGTGGCACGCGAGGTTTTAGAGCGGCTCGGCTGCAACGCCTGAACCGCGACAGCCGACATCGTTCAGGCTTCCTTTACGCGACCGCTACAATTCTGGGTGGACTGGCTGAGCCCTTGGGGCGCGGCCGGTGCCGGCCCGTTTCCGGGCCGTTGTCCCGCGTCGCGTTTGGTGAACCCCGATATGGTGCGCACGACCCTTCCCCGGCCTGCGCGCCTCGCCCTGCGGCTCTTGGCCGTCTCGGGCGTGGCCCTGGCCACGGCCAACTGCGCCACCAATCCCCAGCAGCAGAAGCTCAGCTCCGGCAACGGCATCGACCCGAAATACGGGGTCAAGGCGAGCCCGCGCCTCTACAACGAGGGCGACGTGATCCCGAAGGGCGGCGGGCGCCGCTACACCGGCAAGCCCTACGTGGTGGCCGGCCAGACCTATGTGCCCAAGGAGGATCCCCGCGGCTACGTGCGAGAGGGCTTGGCCTCCTGGTACGGCTCGGCCTTCCACGGCCGCATGACCGCCAACGGCGAGGTGTTCGACCGCCACTCGATCGCGGCCGCCCACCCGACCCTGCCGCTGCCGAGCTACGCCCGGGTGACCAACCTCGACAACGGCGCCTCGATGATCGTGCGGGTCAACGACCGGGGCCCCTACCATGCCGGCCGCGTCATGGACGTCTCCGAGGAGGCGGCCGAGGCCCTGGGCTTTCACCGGCGCGGCACCGCGCGGGTGCGGGTCGAGTATGCCGGCAAGGCCGCGGTCGCCGGCAGCGACGACCGCAAGCTGCTCGCCAGCCTGCGCACCGACGGGCAGCCGGCCGGCCGCTCGACCGTGATGATGGCGGATCTCGGCCCCTCGGAGGAGCCTGAGCGCTACGCCCGCTCGGCCGCCGAGCCATTGGCCTTCAAGCCGCCCCCCGAGCGGGCGCAGTCCGACGAGGCCCCGGCGTCGCGGCCCGAGCGGCCGGCCCCGGTGCGCGCTCCGATCGTGCTCGCCTCGGCCGCCATGCGGGTACCGGCGGCCGTCCAGCCGACCGCCCAGAAGGTGCGGGATTTCCGGCCCGCGCCGATCCAGGTCGCCGAGCATGCGGGGGCCGGCGCTAAAGGCGCGAGCCTCAAGGGGGCGGACCTGAAAGTCGCGGGCCTCAACCCGGCCCAGGGTCACGGCGCGGCCGCGAAGACCGCCGTCGCCGCCGGCCGGCCGGCACGGCCCGGAACGCCCGCCCCGACGAAACTCGCCGCGGCGGCCCCCGCGGCGCTGCCGGCCTCGGCCAAGTCCACCCTGGCGCATCTGGCCTCCGGCGCCGCCAAGGGGTCGACGATGCTCGCCTCCAAGACCGCGGCCCCGGCCTCGGCCAAGGCGGCGGTGCCAACCAAGGTCGCGGCGGCCGCGAAGGCTCCGGCCCCTGTGAAAGCCGGGACCCCCACCCGGACGGCGTCGGGCGGGGGGCATGCCCGCCTCGCCGGGATCTATTGAGGGCAGCCCCGGCGCGTCCCGGACGGCACGCCGTTCCGCAATGCGGCATTTCGCGTTCGATCCGGCGCTGAAACCGTAATATGGTCACGCTTGTTATCCGGATGCGGCGGGAGTTTCTCCGGCCGGGCGGCAGGCGCGGGACGGACCGGTGATGCGCAGGACCCTTCTCACCCTTCTGGCGGCCGCTTGCGCGCTGGGCGCCGGCCTCGCGGGCGCGACCGCTCAGGGCTTCCAGACGGCGGCCCCGCACGCGATCCTGATCGATGCGGATTCCGGCTCGGTGCTGTTCGAGAAGGCCGCCGACGAGCGGTTCTCCCCGGCCAGCATGGCCAAATTGATGACCACCGACATCGTGTTCGAGGCGCTGAAATCCGGCCGCCTGGCGATGGATACGGAGTTCACCGTCACCGAGGACGCCTGGAAGCGGGGCGGGGCGGGCGGCGGCGGCTCATCGATGTTCGCCCAGGTCAACAGCCGCATCAAGATGTCGGACCTGCTGCGCGGGCTGATCGTCCAGTCGGGCAACGACGCCGCGATCACCATCGCGGAGAACATGGCCGGCACCGAGGATTCCTTCGCCGGGCTGATGAACCGGCGGGCCAAGGAGATCGGGCTGACGAATTCGACCTTCCGCAACGCCACCGGCTACTCGGCCCCCGACCAGAAGGTCACGGCCCGGGACATGGCCAAGCTCGCGATCCACCTGATCGACACCTACCCGGACCTGTACAAGATCTTCGCCGAGAAGGAGTTCACCTGGAACAAGATCCGCCAGCAGAACCGCAACCCGCTCCTGGCGCTCGACATCGGCGCCGACGGGCTGAAGACCGGCTACCTGGAGGAATCCGGCTACGCGCTGACCGGCTCGGCGGTGCAGAACGGCCAGCGCCTGGTGCTGGTGATCTCGGGGCTCAAGACCGCCCGGGACCGGGCCTCCGAGGCGCGCAAGCTGATGGAATGGGGTTTCCGCGCGTTCGAGACGCGGCAGATCTTCGGGGCCGGCGAGACGGTCGCCGACGCCTCCGTGTTCGGCGGCCAGGCGGGCTCCGTTCCGCTGGTCTCGAAGAAGCCGGTGCGGGTCCTGCTGCCCCGCGGCTCCAGCGACCGGGTCAGCGCCAAGGTGGTCTATACCGGGCCGCTGATGGCCCCCGTCGAGGAGGGCCAGCAGGTCGGCACCCTGCGGATCCAGCGCGGCGACACGGTCGCCCTCGACCAGCCGCTCTTCGCCGGCGCGACGGTGGAGCCCGGCACGCTGTCGCAGCGGGCGATGGACGCGGCGCTGGAGTTCGGTACCAGCCTCGTGCGCAAGGCCTTCGACCGCGTCGGCAAGAAGGACGCGAAGTCCGGCGAGCGTACGGCCGATCCGACGTGATTGGACGCCCGTGATCGTGCCAGGCTTCGAGGACGCTTCGCAGCGAACCTTCATCACCTTCGAAGGCGGGGAGGGCGCCGGCAAGTCGACCCAGGTCGCCCGCCTGGCCGCGACCCTGCGGTCCCGCTCGGGCCGGGAGGTCCGCGTGACCCGCGAGCCCGGCGGCTCGCCCCGGGCCGAGGAAATCCGCGTGGCCCTGCTCGGCGGCGTCGCCAAGCCCTACGGCCCCTTCGCGGAGGCGCTGCTGTTCAGCGCAGCCCGGATCGACCACCTCGACCGCCTGATCCGCCCGGCCCTGCGCCGGGGCGAGATCGTGCTGTGCGACCGCTTCATCGACTCGACCCGGGCCTACCAGGGCGCGGCGGGCGGCCTCGACCCGGCGGTGATCGCCGCCCTGGAGCGGGTCGTGGTCGGCCCGACCCGGCCCGACCTGACCCTGATCCTCGATCTGCCGCCCGAAGCCGGGCTCGCCCGTGCGGCCGGGCGCAGCGCCGGGACGGGGCAGGGGGCCGACCGGTTCGAGGCGGAATCGCTGGCCTTCCACACGCGGCTGCGCGACGCCTTCCTGGCGATCGCCCGGGCCGAGCCGCAACGTTGCGCGGTGATCGATGCCGGTCGCGACCCCGATGCGGTGGAAGCCGCGATCCGCGCCGCGGTGGCCTCCCGCCTGCCGGGCCTGCTGCCGCTCAAGGAAAGCCGCGGCGATGCCGCCTGACCCCCGCGCCATGAAATTGGCAGACCGCGCCGCCGACGACGTCGAGCCCGGCGACCTCCCCGGTATCGCGCGCCCGCGGGAGACCCGGGCGCTGGTCGGCCACGCGGCCGCGGCGGCCGCCTTCGCGGAGGGAATCGCGGCGGGGCGCCTGCACCATGCCTGGCTGATCGGCGGCGCGCCCGGGATCGGCAAGGCGACGCTGGCCTACCGGGTCGCCCGCCGCCTGCTGGCCTATCCCGCCGGCGGCGGGCCGGCCGGGCTCGATGTGCCGGACGAGAACCCCGTCGCCGGCAAGGTCGCGGGCCTGTCGCATCCGAACCTCGTGGTCCTGCGCCGCCACCGCACCGTCGGCGCCAAGACGCTGCCCACCAAGATCTCGGTCGACATGGTCCGCCGGGCCCTGGACCTGTTCGCCTCGACCGCCACCGATTCCGGCTGGCGGGTCTGCATCCTCGACAGCGCCGACGACCTCAACGCCAACGCGGCCAACGCCCTGCTCAAGGTCCTGGAGGAGCCGCCGCCGCGCGCCCTGTTCCTGATCCTGGCCCACCAGCCCGGCCGACTGCTGCCGACGATCCGATCCCGCTGCCGGGTGCTGATGCTGCGCCCGCTGGCGCCCGAGGCGGTGGCCCAGGTGGTGCGCGGCCTGCCCGAGCCGTTCCCGCAGCCGGAGGAGGCCGCCCTGGCCCGGGCGGTCGCCCAGTGCGAGGGCTCGGTCGCCCGGGCGCTGGCGATGCTCGACCCGGTCACGGCCGGCCTCGTCGCCGAGGTCGAGACCCTGCTCGCCCGGGCGCAGACGCCCGATTGGGGCCGGGTGCTCAAGCTCGCCGAGACCCTGGCCGGGCGCGACGCCGAGGTGCGGTTCGAGGCCGCCCAGGACGCGGTCCTGCGCTTCGTCTCGGCCGAACTCGACCGCCGCCGGAACGAGCCGCCCGCCCGCCTCGCCGCCCTGGTGGACGTCGCGGACCGGTTCGGCCGCGCCGCCCGGGAGGCGGCGATCTACAATCTCGACCGGCGCCCGGTGGTGCTGTCACTGTTCGGCGATCTCGCCGAGGCGGCCTCGTAACCCCTCTGCGCGCCGGGACGACCAGGGCGCTGCCCTGGACCCGCAAAAGGTCCCGGATCGTCTGGGGTCACGATCGTCCGCGCGGTTCCCGATCCCGGCGGCTGTTGCGTCCCCGCCGCTGCCGCGCGACAACGCGGGCAACCTCCTGCGATGATCCGGAACACCCCGACGTGACGTCCAACGCCCCGGCGCACTCCAAAAAAACCTTCGGCCTCTCGACCGCGATCTCCTACCCCAACGGCGCGCCGCATATCGGTCACGCCTACGAGGTGATCGCCGCCGACGCCATCGCCCGCTTCCACCGGCTCGACGGCTACGACGTGCTGTTCTCCACCGGCACGGACGAGCACGGCCTCAAGATCCAGCAGGCGGCGACCCGGGCCGGCACCAGCCCGCGCGCGTATGTCGACGGCACCGCAGCGCGCTTCCAGGCGATGGCCGACCGGATGGACTGCGCCTACGACCGCTTCATCCGCACCACCGAGCCCGGCCACTACGAAGCCGCGCAGGAGATCTGGCGGCGGATGGAGGCCAACGGCGACATCTACCTCGACACGTATGCCGGCTGGTACTCGGTGCGCGACGAGGCCTATTACGACGAGGCCGAGACCCGCCTGCTCGAGGATGGCAGCCGCCGCAGCCTCGCCACCGACACCCCGGTCGTGTGGATGGAGGAGGAGAATTTTCTCTTCAGATTGTCCGCCTATCAGGACCGGCTGCTGAAGCTCTACGAGGACCAGCCCGACTTCATCGGCCCGGAAACCCGAAGGAACGAGGTGGCGAGCTTCGTGCGCTCCGGCCTCAAGGACCTCTCGGTCAGCCGCACCAATTTCGACTGGGGGGTACCGGTGCCGGGGCATCCCGGCCACGTCATGTATGTCTGGGTCGACGCCCTGACCAACTACCTGAGCGTCACCGGCTTCCCCGACGCGGAGAATCCCCTGAAGAAGTTCTGGCCGATGGACCTGCACGTCATCGGCAAGGACATCGTCCGGTTCCACGCGGTCTACTGGCCGGCCTTCCTGATGGCGGCCGGGCTGCCCCTGCCCAAGCGCGTCTTCGGCCACGGCTTCCTGCTCTCCAAGGGCGAGAAGATGTCGAAGTCGCTCGGCAACGTGCTCGACCCGTTCGAGCTCGCTGACACCTACGGGGTCGACCCGGTGCGCTACTTCGTGCTGCGCGAGGTGCCGTTCGGCGGCGACGGCAGCTACAGCCACGAGGCGATCATCGGCCGGATCAACGCCGATCTCGCCAACGACCTCGGCAACCTCGCCCAGCGCTCGCTCTCGATGGTCGCCAAGAATTGCGACGGCGCGGTGCCGGATCCCGGGGCCCTGCCGGGTTCCTTGGACGCGGCCGATCGCGCCCTGCTGGCCCAGGCCGACGCTCTCCCGGACAGGGTGCGGAGCCTGATGGGCGATCTCGCGCTCCACAGCGTCCTGGCCGAGATCTGGGCGGTGGTGGCCGAGGCCAACCGCTACTTTGCCGGGCAGGAGCCGTGGCGCCTGCGCAAGTCCGATCCGGCCCGGATGAACGCGGTGCTCTACACGACGCTGGAATCGCTGCGGGCGTTCGGCATCCTGGTCCAGCCGTTCGTTCCGACCGCGGCCTCCAAGCTCCTGGACCTGCTGGCCGTTCCGGCGGACCGGCGCAACCTCGCCGATGCGGGGGAGGGCGGACGCCTGGTACCCGGCACGGCGCTCCCCGCCCCGGCTCCGGTCTTCCCGAGGTTCGAGCGGCCCGAAGCGCCGGCGGCCTGACAGCGATCCGAGACACGATGCTGATCGACAGCCACTGCCATCTGGATTTCCCGGATTTCGCCGCCGACCTGCCGGGGGTGATCGCCCGTGCCCGGGAGGCGGGCGTCACCGGGATGCTGACCATCTCGACCCGGGTCGCCCGGGCCGGGACCTACCGGGCGATCGCCGAGGCCCACCCCGAGATCTGGTTCACCGTCGGCACCCATCCGGACGGGGCCGCCGAGGAGCCGGATGTGCCCGCCGAGACGATCGCGGGCCTCGCGCGCGCACATCCCCGCTGCGTCGGGATCGGCGAGGCCGGGCTCGACTACCACTTCCCCGACGGCGCCCCCGAGGCCGTGCAGGAACGGGTGCTGCGCGCCCATATCGAGGCGGCGCGCCTGTCCGGCCTGCCGCTCGTCATCCACGCCCGGGATGCCGACGAGCACATGGAGCGGGTGCTCACCGACGAGATGGGTCGGACGCCGTTCCGGGCGGTGCTGCACTGCTTCTCGTCGGGCCGGCGCCTCGCCGAGGCCGGGCTCGAGCTCGGGCTGTCGATCTCGTTCTCCGGCATCGTCACCTTCCGGCGCGCGCACGCGTTGCGCGACATCGCCCGGAGCGTGCCCCTCGACCGGATCCTGGTGGAGACCGACGCGCCGTTCCTCGCCCCCGAGCCGCATCGCGGGCGCACCAACGAGCCGGCCTACACCGCCGACACCGCCCGGACGCTGGCCGAGACCCTGGGGCTGTCCGCCGAGGACTTCGCCCGGATCACCACCGCGAATTTCTTCACCCTGTTCGACAAGGCTAAACCCGGGGAGGCAGCGTGACGACTTCGGAGGATGCGCCGGCAACGCTGACTCTGCGCATCCTCGGCTGCGGCTCCTCCGGTGGGGTGCCGCGGGTCGCCAGCGGCTGGGGCGCCTGCGATCCGGAGGATCCGCGCAACCGCCGCCGCCGCTGCTCGATCCTCGTCGAGCGTGAATCCGGGGGAGGGCGGACCAGCCTGCTGGTCGATACCTCGCCGGACCTGCGCGAGCAGCTCATCGACGCGGGCGTGCGACGCCTCGACGGCGTGCTCTACACCCACGCCCATGCCGACCACACCCACGGTATCGACGACCTGCGCCCGCTGGTGATCGCCATGCGGGGGCGCATCCCGGTCTATGCCGACAGCCTGACCCGGTCGCTGCTGACCACGCGGTTCGGCTACTGTTTCGAGACGCCCCCCGGCAGCGCCTATCCGCCGATCCTCGATGTGCGCGACCTGCCCGATGCGCTCAGCCTCGACGGGCCGGGCGGTGCGATCACGGCCGAATCGCTCCTGGTCGAGCACGGTACGGAGGCCGCCCTCGGCTTCCGCTTCGGCCAAGCCGCCTACATCCCCGATGTCAGCCTGATCCCGGAGGCGAGCCTGGATCGGCTCCATGGTCTCGATCTCCTGATCATCGACGCGCTGCGTGACACGCCGCATCCCACGCACTTCTCCGTCGCGGACGCCCTCGCGCTGATCGAGACGGTCCGGCCCCGGCGCGCCGTGCTCACCAACCTCCACACCGACCTCGACTATGCGGCGCTGGCAGCGCGCCTGCCGGAAGGGGTGGCCCCGGCCTATGACGGCATGAGCCTGAGCCTCGACGACTGAACCGCCCTTCGCGGGGGGGGGCGAATCGGGCGTCACACGGCCGTCGCCGCCGGAGTCCAAGAAAATCGGCTCCGCCCCGGAACAACCCTGTTGACGGCGCGGATAGCGCTGCGTATACACCGCTCATCGGCGCCGGCCGCGGAAGTGGCCCGGGCGCTGAGGCATCTTCTGACAATTCAGCGGGATTGGCCGGCTTAAGCGCCGGGCGATCGGCTGTCTGTCTCTGGTAGGCGGGTCTGCGGATCTGATCGACCGGTCTTTGACATTGTTGGATTTGAGGAAGGGAGACGCGGACGGCGTTTGTCCTTGCGGCTGGAGCTTTGGCTTCGGCAAGTGAGAGACTAGTGCCGATCGTCGTGTTTCTCTTTTTGAGCTCACCGACCGGGTCGCGCTGTGAAGCGCTGCTTGGTCGATTGTGAGGCTCCGTCTGAGAACTACGTGATCGGCCAGATCAATCTCTTCAACGTGAGAGTTTGATCCTGGCTCAGAGCGAACGCTGGCGGCAGGCTTAACACATGCAAGTCGA